>NZ_DATBQK010000071.1:0-29417 GCF_036560865.1 Rudaea sp. | reverse complement strand
GTGATTGCGTTCATCGGCGTGATCCTGCTGATTGGCATCGTCAAGAAGAACGCGATCATGATGATCGACTTTGCGCTCGATGCCGAACGCAATCAGGGCCTCGATGCGCGCGCCGCGGTGTTCCAGGCCTGCCTGCTGCGTTTTCGTCCGATCATGATGACCACGATGGCGGCGATGCTCGGCGCACTGCCGCTGGCGATCGGTTACGGCGAGGGCAGCGAAATGCGCCGGCCGCTCGGCATTTCGATCGTCGGCGGTCTGCTGGTCAGCCAGCTGCTGACCTTGTACACGACGCCGGTGGTGTACTTGTACATGGACCGCTTCCGCCTGCGCTGCAAGCGCTGGTGGGTGCGCATCTATCACGCACCGCCGGCTTCGACACCACAGGTGGCGGCGTGAATGCGAATAAAGAGAAAAGTATAAAGATGCAAAACATGAGAGCCATCGGGTTGAATTTTCTTGTCGCTGCCGCGTGCGGCGCGCTGCTGTCGGCGTGCGCCGTCGGTCCCGATTACAAGAAGCCCGAGCTGGCGACACCGGCGGCATACAAGGAGAACACCGGCTGGAAGCAGGCCGCGCCCGCGGATGCGATCAAGCGTGGCGCGTGGTGGGAAGTCTTCGGCGATCCTGTGCTCAACGATCTGGAGAAGCAGATCGACGTATCCAACCAGAGTCTGAAACAGGCCGAGGCGCAATATCGCCAGGCCAGCGCGCTGGTGTCGAGCGCGCGCGCAAGTTTCTGGCCGACGCTGACCACCAGCCCGAGCGCAACGCGTTCGGGACGCTACGGCACATCCGGCGGCGGCATCGTGTCCGGTGGCACCGTGATCGGCGGCACCAGTACCAGCGGCAATCCGGGTTCGTCGCATCCGGCCAATGCCTACCAGCTGCCGTTCGCCGCGTCGTGGGAGCCGGATCTGTGGGGCAGCGTGCGGCGCACGGTCGAGGGCGATGTCGCCAATGCGCAGGCAAGCGCGGCGACGCTCGAATCCACACGTCTATCACTGCACGCGTCGCTCGCGCAGACCTATTTTCAGTTGCGCATCGCCGACGAGCAGAAGCGGCTGCTCGACGACACCGTCGACGGCTACCGCAAGTCGCTGCAGCTGACCCAGAATCAGTACAACGTCGGCGTCGCCGCGCGCGCCGACGTGGTGCAGGCAGAGACGCAGTTGAAGAGCGCGCAGGTGCAGGCGATCGATCTCGGCGTCGCACGCGCGCAGTACGAACATGCGATCGCGTTGCTGATCGGCAAAGCGCCGGCCGAGTTTTCGCTCGCCGCGCAGCCGCTCAAGGTGCAGCCGCCCGTTGTGCCCGTCGACGTGCCGGCGAGCCTGCTCGAACGCCGTCCCGATGTCGCCGTGGCCGAGCGTCAGGCCGCGGCCGCGAACGCGCAGATCGGGGTCGCCGAAGCGGCCTGGTTTCCTACCCTGACTCTATCCGCGAGCGGCGGTTATCAGAACTCGGTGCTCTCGCAATTGCTCGATGCGCCCAGCCGTTACTGGTCGATCGGGCCACGCCTCGCGGAAACGCTGTTCGACGGCGGCGCGCGCCGCGCGCAGTCCGCGCAGGTGCGGGCGGCTTATGATGTGGCTGCGGCGAATTACCGTCAGGTCGCACTCGCTGCGTTCGGCAACGTCGAAGACAATCTCGCTGCGCTGCGCATACTCGAACAGGAAGCGGCGGCGCAGGACGATGCGGTGAAGTCGGCGGAGCAGGCGCTCACGATCACGATCAATCAGTATCGCGCCGGCATCGTGAGTTATCTCAACGTGATCACCGCACAGGCCACCGCTTACAGCAACGAGCGCGCAGCGATCGCCTTGCTCGGCACGCGCCTCAACGACAGCGTCGCCCTGGTCAAGGCGCTGGGTGGTGGTTGGGAAGAAAAGGATTTGCCTGCGGCGGGGGATATCAGTCGGAAGTCGACCGCACCGGGGGATAGTGCTACGGAAACAGCCAAGCAAAGATAATCGGAACGGCGATCCGCGATCGCCGTATTTTTATCATTCGAGCTCGCCGATATCCTCGTTCCACAGATCGGGTCGCGTCGCGATAAAGTCGCGCATCATCTCGATGCAGCGCGGATCGTTCACCACGTCGAGCGCCACGCCCTTGCTGCGCAGCCAGTCTTCCTCGCCCATGAAGGTCACGTTCTCGCCGATCACCACGCGCGGGATGCCATACAGCGCGATCGCGCCGCTGCACATCGAGCAGGGCGACAGGGTTGTGTAGATCGTCGAGGTCCGATACACCCTGGCCGGATAACGTCCCGCGTTTTCCAGCGCATCCATTTCGCCGTGCAGGATCGGGCTGCCTTTCTGCACGCGCCGGTTGTGGCCGCGGCCGATGATCTTGCCGTCGTGGACCAAGACCGAGCCAATCGGAATACCGCCCTCGGCCAAGCCGCGCTCGGCTTCTTCGATGGCGGCGGTGAGAAAGGGATCCATCGCTTGTCTCCGGTTGAAGCTAGAAGCGGAAAAACATGGTGCTCATTTGGTTTTTGATCTTCAGCCCTGAGCCCTCAAACTACATCTTGAATTCCTTGCCCAGATACACCTCGCGCACCTGCGCGTTGGCGAGCACGTCCTGCGGCGATCCCTTCGCGATCACCGCGCCGTCGCTCATGATATAGGCGCGATCGCAGATGCCGAGAGTCTCGCGCACGTTGTGATCGGTGATCAGGATGCCGATGCCGCGCGCGCGCAGTTGCTTCACGATGCGCTGGATCTCGACGACCGAGATCGGATCGATGCCGGCGAACGGTTCGTCGAGCAGCATGAAGCGCGGTCTCGCGGCGAGCGCGCGCGTGATCTCCACGCGCCGGCGTTCGCCGCCGGACAGGCTCACGCCCTTGCTTTCGGCGATGTGCGCGATCTGCAATTCGTCGAGCAGCAACGCAAGCTCGGCGCGGCGCCCGTCGGCGTCTAGATCGCGGCGCAGTTCGAGTATCGCCAGCACATTTTCCGCGACCGTCAGGCGGCGGAATACCGACGGCTCCTGCGGCAGATAACCGACACCGAGGCGCGCACGTCCGTGCATCGGCATTTGCGTGATGTCGTGTTCGTCGAGCGTGATGCGTCCTGCATCCGCGCCGATCAGGCCGACGACCATGTAGAACGTCGTCGTCTTGCCCGCGCCGTTGGGGCCGAGCAGGCCGACGATTTCGCCTTGCTCGAGGTTGAAGTCGAAGTCGCGCACGACCGTGCGGCCCTTGAAGCTTTTTTGCAGACCGACCGCATTGAGCATCAGTGCGCGCCGCCCGACTTCGTGCCCGCGGGTTTCGCGGCGGGTTTCGGCGCTGCGGAAGCGGGGAAACCGCAGTTGTTGGCGCTGGGCGCGGGTTTGTCGGTCTTTGGTTCCATTACCAGGTGCACGCGGCCGGCCGGCGAGGATTTGTCGCCGCTTTCCATGTCGCCGGTGTCGGTGTTGTAGAGCATGTGCTCGCCGTGAAATTCACCGCGGCCGGCCTGGTCGACGACCACGCCGCCGCTGAGCTCGGCGACGTAGGTGATCGGGTTGTAGTCGATCTTGTTGGCGTTGGTCGTCATCAGTCCGCAGTCGCCATCGTGCACTTGCTGCATGCGCGCCTGCTTGCCGGTGATCACCGCGCGCACGACCTTGCCGGCATTTTCGTTTTTGGCGTTTTTCGGCATGCGATAGATCGTCGCGTGATCGCCGCGAATCTTGATCGAACCCTGGGTCATGACGACGTTGCCGTCCAGATCGGTCAGGTCCGGGTCGGTCGCCGTTTCGGTCTTGCTCTCCACGCTCTTGGCCGCGTTCGCGTCCACCAGCATCTGCTGATCGCGGTCGCTTTTGAGCGCAAACGCGTTGGCTGCGATCGCCAGTGCCGCCAGTCCGCACAGCATTGCGAGCTTATTTGCCGCCATTGCTTTTTGCCGGTAACGAAATGGTATGAACATCGGATAGCAGCTCCACGGTTTTGAGGTCCAGATCGGCCTTCATGCCGATGCTGTGCGAGACATTGTTCGGGTCGATCATCGTCGTCGGTGCCGCGGTTTCCATGCGCTTGTCGCGGTGCGGGCCGCCGGCCATGGTACGGCCCCTGGCGTCTTTCGGCTTGGGATCGGTGGTCACGGTCATGTCGGTGGTGAGAATTTCCACCGGCGCGACTTTTTCGGTCGGCACGCGGTGCATCGCGACCTTGCCCTCGAGCTTCATGATCGAGCCGTCCTTGTTGACCCAGGCGGAATCGGACGTGCCTTTCCAGAGGTTGTCGCTGTTGTCGACGATTTCGTAATCGGGGGTCATCACATAGATCGATCCGTCGTCGCCGCGGCGCGTCAGGCGCGGTGCGGCCACGGTGAACGAATGGTTGCCGTCGGTATCGAGCGCGTCAAGGGTGAAGTTGTCGAGCGTGTAGTCCGAACGCGGCGGTCCGGCGAATGCGTTGCCCTCGTCGTGCGGGCGGAATATCCAGACCAGCACCCAGCCCGCGAATGCGAGCAGGGCGAGGATCGCTATCGTGAAATAAGTGCGTCGGTCCATCACAGGCAGCGCTTGAGCTCGGCGTCGGCCTTGCCCTGCGCGGCAAGCAGTAGATCGCAGACTTCGCGCGCGGCGCCCTCGCCGCCGCGCAATGCGGTGTGCCAGTGCGCTCGCTCGCGCACCAAGGGATGCGCATTCGCGGGCGCGATCGACAGACCCACGCGCAGCATCACGGCGAGATCGACGATATCGTCGCCGGTATAGCAGACCTGATCGGGCGCGAGCTTGAGCGCGCCGATCAGGTGTTCGAAACAATCGAGTTTCTTTTCCTGGCCCTGATACACGTGCACGATGCCCAGTTCGGCCGTGCGTTCGGTGACGATATGGCTGGTGCGCGCGGTGATCACCGCGATTTCGATGCCGTTCGCCAGCAGCCGCTTCATGCCGATGCCGTCGTGCGCATAAAACGCCTTCATCTCACTGCCGTCGGCGGCGTACCAGAGCTTGCCGTCGGTGAGCACGCCGTCGACATCGAACACCGCAAGCTTCACGCGTGCGGCACGGGCGAGGATGTCGGCGGGGACGTTGGTTGCTAGCACTGGATTCGGCGACCGGATTGTGGGCTGTGAATTCTACAGCCTGCGCCTGTTAATGAGGGCTGAGGGCTGAGGGCCCAAGGCTGAAAAGCGGGGTCTCGCCGCTCTTGATCTTCAGCCCTCAGCCCTCAGCCCTATCCACTCAAACCACGCGTGCACGCAGCAGATCGTGGATATTCAGCGCGCCGACCACGCAGTCCGCCGCATCGACCACGAGGATCGCGTGGATCTTGTGATCCTCCATCAGGCGTGCGGCCTCGATCGCGAGCTTGTCGGCGGCGATGGTCTTGGGTCGCGGATTCATCAGCTGGGTGACCGGGGTTGCACGCAGGTCGATATCGTCGTCGTCAACTGCGCGGCGCAGGTCGCCGTCGGTGAAGATGCCGAGCAAACGATTCGTTCCCTGATCAACTATTGCGGTCATGCCCAGGTCTTTGCGCGTCATTTCGACCAGCGCATCCGACAGACTCGCATCCGCGGCGATGCGCGGCACCTTGTCGCCGCTATGCATGATGTCGCTGATATGCACGAGCAGGCGCCGGCCGAGTGTGCCGGCCGGGTGCGAGCGCGCGAAATCCTCATCGGTGAAGCCGCGCGCCTCGAGCAACGCGATCGCCAGCGCATCGCCCATGACGAGGGCGGCGGTGGTGCTTGCGGTCGGCGCGAGGCCGAGCGGGCAGGCTTCCTCCGGCACGCTCACGTCCAGATGCACGTCGGCCATCGTGGCGAGCGAGGAATCCGGATTGCCGGTCATCAGGATCAGCGGCACGCCCTGGCGTTTGATCAGCGGCAGAATCGTCAGCAGTTCGTCGGTCTCGCCGGAATTGGACAGCGCGAGCACCACATCCTTCTGAGTGATCATGCCCAGATCGCCGTGGCTGGCTTCGCCCGGATGCACGAAGAACGCCGGCGTGCCGGTCGACGCCAAGGTGGCGGCGATCTTGCGCGCGACATGGCCCGACTTGCCCATGCCGGACACGATCACGCGTCCCGGACAATCGAACATCAATTCGCAGGCGCGCAGAAACGACGCGTCGATGCGCGACTTGAGGATATCGATCGCGCGCGCCTCGGTCTCGATCACCGTCAGCGCACTGCGAGTGAGCGCGGCGTTATCGAGCCGTGCCGTCGCGCCTGCCGGGTTCAGCGAATGGATTTTTGCATTCATCAACAATGGGTGCAGCAGGGAAATGGAAGGAATCGTACTTTCCGGGTTTCTGTGCCCGGGGTTATTGAGTACCATTGCGCGCCTCGTAGTGTATCCCCCTGTACCGGCCTAGGGCAGCCTTGGCACCGATTTCCGCGGCACGCTGGCTGGGCCTCCCAGCGACGAGGATAACGCAAGATTCATTGCGCGGATGACAAAAAGTCGTCGGCGTTGCCCGTACTGGGCCATAATTCGAGCATCCGATGAACACTGACACCATCAAGACTTTGATCGAACGCGGCCTGCCCGGCGCGCGGGCGGACGTGCAGGGCGCGGACGGCGTGCATTTCGAGGCGCTCGTGATTTGCGAAGCCTTTGCCGGCAAGCTGCCCCTGGCGCGGCATCGCTTGGTCTATGCGACGCTGGGCGGCTTGATGGGCGGCGAAATTCACGCGTTGGCGCTGAAGACGCTGACGCCGGAAGAAGCAGGGCTGAGGGCTGAGGGCTGAGGGCGACACGGCGACTCAACAAGAGTCGGATACACGAAATTTCTGGAGCAGGCGTGAAAGACCAAAATTTTGCAAAGAGATTCAATATCTGGGCGCGTACCGCAGCCCTCAGCCCTCAGCCCTCAGCCCTGCTCTGACCATGGCCAAGATCGTTATTTCGGGTGGAGAACCCCTCAACGGCGACGTCTGGATTTCCGGCGCCAAGAACGCGGTGCTGCCGATCCTCGCCTCGACCCTGCTTGCCGACGGTCCGGTGTCGATCAGCAACGTGCCGCATCTGCACGACGTGACCACGACGATGGAGTTGCTCGGCCAGATGGGCGTCAGCCTCGAGATCGACGAGCGCATGCGCATCAATATCGATCCACGCACGACTGACCGTTATTTCGCGCCCTACGATCTGGTCAAGACGATGCGCGCCTCGATCCTCGTGCTCGGTCCGCTGGTCGCGCGCTTCGGCCAGGCCGACGTGTCGTTGCCCGGCGGCTGTGCGATCGGCTCGCGTCCGGTCGATCTGCACATCAAGGGTCTGCAGGCGCTCGGCGCCGAGGTCACGGTCGAAAACGGCTATATCAAGGCGCGTGCGAAGCGATTGAAGGGTGCGCGGATCAACATGGACATCGTCACCGTGACCGGCACCGAGAACATCATGATGGCCGCCACGCTCGCCAAGGGCACCACGGTGATCGAGAACGCCGCGCAGGAACCCGAAGTGGTCGATCTGGCCAACTGTCTCAACAGCATGGGTGCGAAGATTGAAGGCGCCGGCAGCGCGACGATCGTGATCGAAGGCGTGGAGCAATTGCATGGCACCCAGTACGACGTGCTGCCCGATCGCATCGAGACCGGCACGTTTCTCGTCGCCGGCGCGATCAGCGGCGGCCGCGTCATGGCCAAACGCGCACGCCCGAAGACGCTCGATGCGGTGCTGCAGAAACTAGAGGACGCCGGTGCCGAGATCACCACGGGCGAAGACTGGGTGCAGCTGGACATGCATGGACGCAAGCCGAAGGCAGTGAATATCACCACGGCGCCGTATCCCGCGTTCCCGACCGATATGCAGGCGCAATTCACGGCCTTGAACTCGGTCGCCGAAGGTGTCGGCGTGATCACCGAAACCGTGTTTGAAAACCGTTTCATGCATGTGCATGAACTGCATCGGCTGGGCGCGGATATCCGTCTCGAAGGCAACACCGCGATCATCCAGGGCGTCGAAAGCATGACCGGCGCACCGATCATGGCGACCGACTTGCGCGCCTCAGCGTGCCTCGTGCTCGCGGGCCTCGCGGCGACAGGAGATACCACGGTCGACCGCGTCTATCACATCGATCGCGGCTACGAAAACATCGAGGAAAAACTCAGCACGCTGGGCGCGAAGATACGGCGCTTGCCGTCGTAGACTGCGGCGCCGCGTACGGCGACGTACTTCGGGGTGGCCGCGAAAGGTGGATGACGCCGATGTTTAAATATCAGTCTGACCCCTATTGTTGAGGGGGCCGTATGCGCGCACTGATCGGAGGCAAGGCGACGGTGTTGCTGGCAATCATGCTCGGTTTGGTGACCGGAGGTTGCGCGGCCGGCAATTGGATGGGTGGCCCGGCGGCGGAAATGAATTCAGCAGAATCGATCAAGTGGAGCGTCACGATCAACCAGCATCAGGTGACGATCACCGTGCCGGGTGGCGGCCGCGAATTCTTCCAGGCTCATCCGGGGCCGTTGCAGGTTGGTCGGACGGAGCAAGCGACGTTCGATGCAACGTCGATCTTCACTCGCGAGTATGGGCGGAGCAGTATGGGGTCGGACTACGGGGCGTTCAGGATATCGGTGCAAACAGTGAACATTCCTGTCCGCCTACCTAAAGCACCCGATGATATCAATCAACTGAAGGAATTCATTCAGAGTGGCTCGTCGAGTTCGTCGAAATCGAGCGTTGTCGGGGTTCAAGATGACACATGGGTGAAGCGCGAAGTGCCTAATTCATTATATGGATATTTGGAATTGTATACACGCAAGTTAGACGATGATGTGCTCATCTCACTTAGCTTTGACTTGGACCGTGCCCGTTTGCCCGATGCCGTTTGGCATCAAGCCCGCCAGCGCGACATCGAAACGATCTTGCGTTCGGTACGCATCACGCCTTTGAAGTGACTCTCCTCTCCGCCGGGCTTTATTGCACGCAAAAATAGGGGTCACACAAAAACACAAAAATAGCAAAAATAGGGGTCAGACTGGTATTTCTCATACTGCCGGGGTATCCTAGTCCGCAGCGTCCTGACGTAGGTCTGCTCGATGCCTCGCCCGATTCGCTACGAACTGGCCGGTGTGCCGCAGCACGTGATCCAGCGCGGCAACAATCGGCAGCCGGCGTTCTTTGCCGAGGACGACTACGCCGCCTATCTTGATTGGCTGCGCGATGCCGCCGAGCGGCATGCGTGCGAAGTGCATGCCTACGTGCTGATGACCAATCACGTGCATTTGCTCGTCACGCCTCACCACACCGGCGCGATCGGCAAGCTGATGCAGTCTGTCGGGCGTCGCTACGTACCCTACGTCAACTCACAATATCGGCGCACGGGAACGCTTTGGGAGGGACGCTACAAGGCGAGCCTGATTGACAGTTCCAGCTACCTGCTGACGTGCTACCGGTATATCGAAATGAACCCGGTACGCGCACAAATGGTCGAGCACCCGGGCGATTATCGCTGGAGTAGCTACACGGCCCATGCCCAAGGGCATGCGAACGCGGTGATTCGTGACCATCGCGAATATCTCGCGCTGGGCACGACATCCGATGAGCGGCAGCAGGCGTATCGAGCGTTGTTTCGCAGTCGTTTGGGAGCGCGCGACGTCGATGCGATTCGTTCTGCCTTGAACGAATGCCGGATTTACGGAAGCGAACGCTTCAAGGATACGATCGAGGCAACATTGCGGCGCCGCGTACGGCGCGGTACTCCGGGGCGGCCGCGAAAGATGGATGACGCTGATGCTTAAATATCAGACCCCGATTACATAGTCAGCGCTGCTTCAATTCCAGCACGATCGTGGCGCCGTCATGTTGCACCTGTTCCACGCGCAACGGCAATGTGGTCACGCTGGTTGCGTACCACGAGCTCGCCTTGCCCGCGGTGTCGACACGTTCGAACTTGACCGCTTTGAAGCTGCCGGCGGGAACCTGGATGGGTTCCTCGGCGTGTGCGACGAAGTGCTGCTGCTCGACGTGATCCTTGACCGCGACCGGCAACGTCACATCGCGCGTGCCGCTGGCGAGCGCTTCGCCGAGCACGAGCGCGACGCTGGAGCGATCTATCGCGCCGGTCGGGATGGAGTAGGTGAATGAGTCCTTGCCATCGCGCACGCGCGCCTGTTTCGCGTTCCAGTCGAACTCGATCTGGCGCTGCTTGTGTTTGATCGCGGCGTCCTGCCGGTAGTCGTAGCGCACACCCTCGGCCTTGCCATCTCGCCAGCGGAAGGTCGACTCCTCGCGCACATCCAGGCCGAGCATGCGCGCCATGCCCGAGGTGCCGTGGGTGACGCTGGTCAGGATCCAGGTGCCGTCGCCGTTGGACTTGAGCGTGTAGGTCGCATCGCCGACGGCCTTGCCGTCGCGAGTGACGCTGTAGACGGCAGTCATCGGTTTCAGCTCGATGGCGTGCGCGGCCTGGGACGCCGCGAATGCGGCGGCGATGGTAGCGATGGCGAAAGCAAATTTGCGCATGGGTTTGCAGGGGCTTGGATTGACTGCGCGAAGTCTGCGCATGCACGCCTGAACCGATCCGAACCGTGCGGCGGTTTCAGCGCTGCTTGAGGCTGCCGCTTTCGTCGAGCAGCAGCGGTGCGGCAAGGATCTGATCATCGCAGGCGACACGATTGCCTTGCAGCGCGATCTTTCCCTGCGCAAGAAGTTTGACTGTGACAATCAGCAATCGGTGTTCCAGCGGCAGCAGCCGCGCGGCCAGCGAGTCGGCGTTGTCGCCGGCAAGTATCGGCAACTGCGCCTGCGCGATCACCGGTCCGCCGTCGAGTTCGGCGGTGACGAAGTGCACGCTCGCTCCATGCATGACATCGTTCGCATCGAGTGCGCGTTGATGCGTGTGCAGGCCCGGATATTGCGGCAGCAGCGAGGGATGGATATTGATCATGCGGCCGCGCCAGGCATCGACGACGGCAGCGTCGATCACGCGCATATAGCCGGCGAGGACGACCAGATCCGGATGGAAATCGACCACGCGCGCAAACAGCGCCTGATCGAAAGCGGCGCGATCGGCATGATCGCGTGGCCGCAGCGCGATCGCGTCGATGCCCGCATCGCGTGCAATATCGAGCGCCGGCGCAGTCGCCTTGTCGGAGAGCAGGGCGCGGATGTCGATCGGCAGTTCGCCACGCTGTTGTGCTGCGAGCAACGCGGCAAAATTGCTGCCACGGCCGGATGCGAGAACGACGACGCGCAAGCGCTTTTGCTGCATCGAACGCGCGTCAGCGGATGTGGACGCGGTCTTCGCTCGCAGCACGCACGATTTCGCCAATCGTCCATGCGTTGAGACCGAACCCGTTGAGGCGTTGCAGCGTGCTCGCGACTTGGCCGCTGGAAACGATGAGCGTGTAACCGATGCCGCAATTGAACGTGCGCCACATCTCGGCTTGTGGAACCTTGCCTTCGCGCTGCAGCCAGTCGAATACCGGCGGCAGTTTCCAGCTGCTGCTGTCGAGCGCGATGCCGAGGCCATCGGGCACGACGCGAATGATGTTCTCGGTCAAGCCGCCGCCGGTGATATGTGCCATGCCGTGGATTGAGGGCTGAGAGCTGAGGGCTGAGGGCCGGGAAGCGGCGCGATCGGCTTCGAGCAACTGCAGGATCGGTTTGACGTAGATCGTGGTCGGCGCCATCAGCGCATCGGCCAGCTTCACGCCGCCGATATCGAGATCGTAGGGATTGCCGGCGCGCGCGAGAATCTTGCGGATCAGTGAGTAGCCGTTCGAATGTGGACCGCTCGATGCGATGCCGATGATCGCGTCGCCGGCCTGGACTTGCGCTCCGTCGATCAACGCCGATTTCTCCACCGCGCCGACGCAGAAGCCGGCAAGATCGTATTCGCCGGCCGGATACATGTCCGGCATCTCGGCGGTCTCGCCGCCGATCAGGGCGCAGCCCGCAAGCTCGCAACCCTTCGCGATGCCGCCGACGACCGACACCGCGGTGTCGACATCGAGCTTGCCGGTGGCGAAGTAGTCGAGAAAAAACAGTGGCTCGGCGCCCTGCACGAGCACGTCGTTGACGCACATGCCGACCAGATCGATGCCGATCGTGTCGTGACGACCGAGTTGCTGGGCAAGTTTGAGCTTGGTGCCGACGCCATCGGTACCCGAAACGAGTACCGGATCGTGGTAGCGTCCGCCGAGTTCGAACAGCGCGCCGAATCCGCCCAACCCGGCCATCACTTCCTTGCGAAACGTGCGCGCAACCAGCGGCTTGATGCGCTCGACGACCGCTTCGCCCGCATCGATATCCACGCCGGCCGCGCGATAGGTCAGGGATTCTTCATTGCTGGACATGGGCAGGTGCCGCGTGCGATCAGGCCGCGAATGATAGACGTAAGCGGCGCGATTGGGCAGACTTGGGCGGATTTCTCCAATATCCAACCGGACTCGCTTCGTGCGCTGCAGCTGCCGCATTCACCTCGCCGCTATCTTTGTTCTGGGCGTATGCCTTGCGCCCGTGCTGGCGATCGCGGCGGGACTGTACACCGGCACCGCGCCGGTCAATTCGCAGTCCGCCGACGAACGCGCCGGTGCGCTGCGCACCGCGTTGGGCCAGGTTGTGATCAAACTCAGCGGCGATCCGGGCGTGCTGTCACGGCCCGATGTGGCCAAGGCCATCGCGCGCGCCGATCGCTATATGCAGCAATACAGTTATCAGCCCAACAATCAGGCGGCAAGCGCCGATTCCGCCCAGGCGGGAGCGCGCCTGCTGCTGGTGGTGCAGTTCGACCGCGCCGGCATCGATGCGATGCTGCACGATCTGAATCTCGACGGTGCGGGCAATTCCGCTGCGCCTCCGGGCGCGGATAGCGCAGCTGCGCCGGCCGCGCTCCCCGGCAGCTATCGCCTGTGGATCAGCGGTTTGCGTTCGGCGGAAGACTATGCGCGCCTGATCGGCGCGCTGTCGGGTAACGAGCAGGTGCGTGCGCTGCACGTGGAACAGGCGCATGGCAACACGGTGCAGGTCAAGGTCGATACTCGTGGCTCGCTGCAGAATCTGCTCGCTGCGCTCGATGCCACGCGGCTGGCGCACGCGACCAACGCGCGGCCGCCGGTAGCGGGCGTCGATGCACTGCTCGACTTCGAACCTTGACGGCGAAGCGCAGAAACCGCATGGCGCTGTTTGCCAACACTCCCGCTCCCGACACGGCAACCTCGCCATGGCGGCATCTGCCGAACGCGATCACGCTCGTGCGTATCGCGCTGGTCGTGCCGCTGATCGAGACCGTGCGCGGGCATGATTTCCGTGCGGCGCTGCTCATCGTCGCGATTGCCGGCGCGAGCGACGCGCTTGACGGCTTTCTTGCCAGACAGTACGGCTGGCGCAGCTGGCTCGGTGGCGTGCTCGATCCGCTCGCGGACAAGCTGCTGCTGATCGCCTGCTTCGTCTCGCTTTACGTCGCCGACGTGCTGCCCGCATGGCTGATGTGGCTGGTGGTCGGCCGCGATCTGGTCATCGTCGCCGGCGCGACGGCGTATCATTTTCTGATCGGCCGCGTGGTTCCGCAGCCATCGATCCTGGCGAAACTCACCACTTGTATACAAATTGCCTGCGTGCTCGGCGTGCTGGTACATCTGAGCGGCGTATTCGACTTGCCGCCGGCATCCACCGACGCGTTGCTCGGCGCGACTGCGCTGGCGACCGTCGCCAGCGGCGCGCATTATGTGTTGGTCTGGTCGCGCAAGGCGCTGCAGGCGCCACGCGCGGGGAGGCGCGAGTGAATCTCATGACCGATTTGCGCTGGCAAATGCTTGCCTTGTTCGTGCTGCTGACCGCAGCCCTGTATTTTCTCGCGCCGGTGCTCACGCCGTTCGCGGTCGCGGCGATGTTCGCCTACCTGTTCGACCCGCTGGCCAACCGCCTCGAACGCCTGAAGCTGAGCCGCGCGGCAGCGGTCAGCATCGTGTTCCTCGCATTGACTCTGTTGGTCCTGCTGATCCTGCTGCTGCTGATTCCGTACCTGTCGCGTCAGGTCGCCGCCTTCATCAACCATCTGCCGCAATGGATCGGCTGGGTACAGACCGTTGCGCTGCCGTGGCTGAGCGCGCGCTTCGATTTGAATCTGGAAATGCCCGATGTGCAGCAATTGACCGCTGCGCTGCAAGAACACTGGAAGGAAGCCGGCGGCGTGGCCGCGACCGTGGTGGCGCAGATCTCGAAATCCGGTTTCGCGCTGCTGTCGTGGATCACGCGTCTGGTCGTCGTGCCGGTGGCATTTTTCTATCTGCTGCGCGATTGGCCTCTGATGGTCAAGCAGATCCACGACCTGCTGCCGCGTTCGGTCGAGCCGACCGTGTCGCGGCTCGCGCGCGAGGCCGACGAGACGCTTTCCGCCTTCGTGCGCGGCCAGTTGTCGGTGATGATCGCGCTTGGTGCGATCTATGCGATCGGCCTGTGGGCCGTCGGCATCGATGTCGGCCCGCTGATCGGCCTGATCGCCGGCCTGATCAGTTTCGTGCCGTATCTGGGCAGCATCATCGGCATCCTGATGGGCGTGATCGCGGCGCTCGTGCAATACGGCGACTGGCTGCATGTCGTGCTCGTCGCGATCGTATTCGTGACCGGCCAATTGCTCGAAGGCTACGTGCTGGTGCCGCGCATGGTCGGCGAGAAGATCGGCCTGCATCCGCTGGCGGTGATCTTTGCCGTGCTCGCCGGCGGCGAGCTGTTCGGCTTTCTCGGCGTGCTGCTCGCGCTGCCATTCACCTCGGTGTTGATCGTCGTCCTGCGTTACGCGTACGCACGCTATCGTGCCAGCGAGCTCTACCACACCGAGGCAAGCGCGCTCAATCCGTACGCCGAGCCCGCACCGCAAATCATCATGCCCGAACCCGTCGCCACGGCGGACGCGAAAGAAGCTGCAGCGCCGCCCAAACCGCCGCTCGGTGAGGCATGAAGCCCGGCCAGTTGCCGCTGGCCATGCGCTGGCCGCCGCAGCAACGCTTCTCCAGTTACAAGGTCGGCGAGAACGGCGCGGCGCTCGATCTGCTGCAACGCGCGGCGAGCGACGCGGATGCGACCTGGGTTTTCCTCAACGGCGCAGCCGCCAGCGGCAAGACGCATCTGTTGATCGCTGCTTGCGCGGCGGCCGGAGCGCAAGGACGCCATGCGCAATACATTTCGCTGCGCGCCTTGCCGCAGCGCGGCCTGCCGCATGCGGTTGCGTCCGACGAAGTCGTGAGTCGCGCGGCGCCAGACCATGCGGCCATTGCAATCCGTGCGCTGGGCGGCAGCGATCTGCTCGCAATCGACGATCTGGAAGCGATCGCGGGCAACCGCGCAGCCGAGCACGCGCTGTTCGATTTGTACAATCGTTGCAAAGTGGAGAAATCCACTTTGCTGTTCGCGGCGGCACAGGCGCCCGCGCAGATCGGCATCACCTTGCCCGATCTGGTTTCGCGCCTGTCGAGTTGCGCACAGGCCGTGTTGAAGCCGCTCAGCGATGAAGGACGCCGCGAGGTCCTGCGCGAGCGCGGCGCCGCACGTGGCATCGTGCTCGACGATGCGGCGCTGGACTGGCTATTCGCGCGCGTGCAGCGCGATCTCGGCAGTCTGACCGAGCTGCTCGACCGGCTCGACCGCGAATCGCTCGCGGCCAAGCGCCGCGTCACCGTGCCGTTCCTGCGCAGCCTGCTCGATACGTAAGGGGCGGATGAGTCGCCGCTAGGGCAGGATCGTCGCGAGTTCGGTCAGACGTTCCGGCGTGCCGACATCGAGCCAGATGCCGTGATGGTGCTGGCCGCCGATGCGGCCCGCACGCATGGCCGCGCGCAAGGTCGGCACGATGCTGAATTTCCCCGGCGTCAATCGCGCCAGCAATTCGGGCCGGTACACGCCGATGCCGGCGAAGGTAAGGCGCGGCGTGCTTTCGTCGTACAGGCGACTGCCGCGCAGCACGAAATCGCCCTGCGGATGCTGCGACGGATTGTCGACCACGACCAGATGCGCAAGGTCTGGATTCTGTGGCAATGTGGAAAAATCCAGATCGCAAAAAATATCCCCGTTGACGACGATAAACGGATCGGTGCCGAGCAGCGGCAGCGCGTGCAGTATTCCGCCGCCCGTTTCGAGCGCCATCGGCCCTTCGTGGGAATAGCGGATGTGCACGCCCCAACTCGCGCCGTCGCCAAGCGCTGCGGGGACCTGCTCGGCCAGATGCGAGGTGTTGATGACGACTTCGCGTATGCCTGCCGCGGCGAGTCTTTCCAGATGATATTCGATCAGGCGTTTGCCGCCGACAAACAGCAGCGGCTTGGGTGTGCTGTCGGTGAGTGGTCGCATGCGCTCGCCGCGCCCGGCGGCGAGGATCAATGCGTGGCTGATTTTGGTGTCCTGGCTCATGCCACGGCGACCCCGGTTTCCGCGCGCGCGCGGGTGATGTCGCGCGTGCCGACCGCGCGTTCGATCAAAGCCGCGAACGCGCTTAGCTCGGGATAGAGTCTGGCGATCGTGAGCACGTAGTCGAGCACCAGAGGCAGATCGTTCAAGTAGACGGCCTTGCCGTCGCGATAATTCAGCCGGCAAAAAAGTCCGAGTACCTTGATGTGTCGCTGCAGACCGATCAGGTCGAACCAGCGGCGGAAATGCGCGCCGTCGACATCGACTGCACCGGCGGCGACGAGGCGTTGGCGATAACACTCGACCCAGGCATCGACCTGCTCGATCGGCCAGGCGATGTAGCAATCGCGTAGCAGCGAGGCGAGATCGTAGGCGATCGGGCCGAGCACGGCGCCCTGAAAATCGATAATCCCCGGATTATTGCGCTCGGCGATGATCAGATTGCGGCTGTGGAAATCGCGGTGCATGAACACCTGAGGTTGTACGCGCGCGTTGTCGATCAAGGCGCGGAACGCGGATTCGATTACATCCCATTCGTCGCAACTTGGTGTGTAGTCGAGGTGGCGTTCGAGGAACCATGTCGGCATCAGCTCCAGTTCCAGTATCAGGAATGCTTCGTCGAATGCGGGCAGGTCGCGCGGTGAAACGCGCGTCTGCATCGTCAGCAACGCATCGAGTGCATCGCCATACAGCGCATCGACCGTGCGCGCGTTCAACTCGGGCAGGTAAGTGCGTGCGCCCAGGTCTTCCATCAGGATAAAACCCTGCGCGGCATCGACCGCGAATACTTCCGGAACATGCAGGCCGGCCTGGCGCAGGCGCCGGCCGATATCCAGCCAGGGCGCGATATTTTCCTTGTCCGGCGGCGCATCCATCTCGATAAACGTGCGCGCGTCATCGCGCACGCGCCAATAGCTGCGAAAGCTCGCGTCCGCCGACGCGACCTCGATCTGCAATTGACGTGCAGGCAGGTGCTGTTGCGCGAATTCGAGGCGCGCGCCCGCGCGTTGGTCGTGCATCCCACCAGGTCCCGGCCGAAGCATGTCCTTAGTGTAGTTCAGCGCCGATTCGTTTGACGTGACAACTTTGAAATAGTACCATTTCAGTACGCTTTCCCTTGGTGCACCCACATGCTTCGCGTTAGCAAACTTGCCGATTACGCCACCGTCGTGATGACCGTGCTCGCCGAGGTGACCGGGTCTGATCGGCCGGATCGCCCGGGATCGGAGCGGTCGGCAGGCGTGCTCAGCGCGCAGGATCTGGCCGCGCGCGCGCATCTGGAATTGCCAACGGTGAGCAAGTTGTTGAAGCAACTGGCGCAGGCCGAACTGGTCGTGTCGTTCCGCGGCGTCAACGGCGGCTATCGCCTTGCGCGCGCGCCGGAACAGATCAGCCTCGCGGACGTGCTGGTCGCGATGGAGGGTCCGTTCGGCATGACCGAGTGCAGTGCGCACGTCGGCGCCTGCGGGCACGAACCGCATTGCGGTGTGCGCAGCAACTGGCGTCGCGTGAACGAGGTGATCGAGGCGACGCTGCGCAATGTCACGCTCGCCGATATGCGCCGGCCGCCGCCGAAGCGCGCGACGATACCGTTGCGTCTGGCGACGAATTGAAATGGCAACCGAAATGATCCAGACCGAAATCGAAATGCAATCCGATACGATGCCGCCCGATGTGCTCGCGGAGGCGATGAATCGGCGTTATTCCGCCGGCTTCGTCACCGATATCGAAAGCGACAGCCTGCCGCCGGGTCTGAGCGAAGACGTCGTGCGCGCGATCTCGGCGCGCAAGGACGAGCCTGCGTGGATGACCGAGTGGCGGCTCAAGGCCTATCGTCACTGGCTGACGATGACGTCGCCGCATTGGGCGAAGCTGCAAATCGAGCCTATCGATTTCCAGGCGATCAGTTATTTTTCGCAGCCGAAGAACCGGCCGAAGTCGCTCGATGAAGTCGATCCGAAACTGCTCGAAACCTACGACAAGCTCGGCGTGCCGCTGCACGAGCGCGCGCGTCTTGCCGGCGTCGCCGTCGACGCGGTGTTCGATTCGGTCTCGGTCGGCACGACGTTCCGCAAGGAACTGGCCGAGGCCGGCGTGATCTTCTGCTCGATGTCCGAGGCGGTGCGCGAGCATCCGGAAATCGTGCAGAAATATCTGGGTAGCGTTGTGCCACAAGGCGACAACTATTTCGCCGCGCTCAACTCGGCGGTGTTCTCCGACGGCAGCTTCGTGTTCGTACCCAAGGGTGTGCGTTGTCCGATGGAATTGTCGACCTACTTCCGCATCAATGCGCGCGACACCGGTCAGTTCGAGCGCACGCTCTTGATCGCCGAGGAAGGCGCGAGCGTGTCGTATCTGGAAGGCTGCACCGCGCCGATGCGCGATGAGAATCAATTGCACGCAGCCGTGGTCGAACTCGTCGCGCTCGACGATGCGAACATCAAGTACTCGACCGTGCAGAACTGGTATCCGGGCGACGAGAACGGCGTCGGCGGCATCTACAACTTCGTCACCAAGCGCGGCGACTGCCGCGGCGCGCGCAGCAAGATTTCCTGGACCCAGGTCGAAACCGGTTCGGCGATCACCTGGAAATATCCGAGCTGCGTGCTGCGCGGCGACGACTCGGTTGGCGAGTTCAACTCGGTCGCGCTGACCCATCATCGCCAGCAGGCCGACACCGGCACCAAGATGATCCATATCGGCCGCAACACCAAGTCGAAGATCATTTCCAAGGGCATCAGTGCGGGGCGTGGACAGAACACGTATCGCGGCTTGGTCAAGGTCGAGAAGGGTGCCGATGGCGCGCGCAACTACACGCAGTGCGATTCGCTGCTGATCGGCAAGCGGTGCGGCGCGCACACATTTCCGTATATCGAAGTGAAGAATCCCGGCGCGATCGTCGAGCACGAAGCGACCACCTCGAAGATTTCCGACGACCAGTTGTTCTACTGCCGCAGCCGCGGCCTCGGCGAAGAAGACGCCGTGTCGATGATCGTCGACGGCTTCTGCAAGCAGGTGTTTCGCGAACTGCCGATGGAGTTCGCGGTCGAGGCGAAGAAGTTGCTCGAAGTTTCGCTCGAAGGCGCAGTCGGATGAACACGGCGCGACAGCTTCATTGGGATGTGGTTTATCGCGAAAAGACCGAGGCGCAGACGAGCTGGTATCGCGCGCACCTCGACGAATCGCTGCGCCTGATCAATACACTGGCGCTGCCGCCGGACGCACCGTTGCTCGATGTCGGTGGCGGGCGCGCGACCCTGGTCGATGATCTGCTCGCGCGCGGCTTTCGCGATGTGTCGGTGCTGGATCTGTCGGAGGTCGCGTTGGCCGAAGCGCGGCGCCGACTCGGCACTGATGCCGACAAGGTGCGCTGGATCGCGGGTGATGTCACCGAAGTTGAACTGCCAGTCGCGCACTTTGCGCTTTGGCATGACCGAGCGGTATTTCATTTTCTTATTGATGCCGCCGAGCGTGCGCGTTATGTCGCTGCCCTTGCGCGGGCGGCGCGCACCGATGGCCACGCATTGATCGCGACGTTCGCGACTGATGGCCCCGAACGCTGCAGCGGTCTGCCGGTTTGCCGCTACGACGAGGCGGGACTCGCGGCTGAGTTCGCACCTGAGTTCGAGTTGATTGGCGCAAGTCGGCATGTGCATCTGACGCCCGATCGCCGCGAGCAACCGTTCACTTATGTTGTCCTGCGCCGTCGCGCGCACTGAATGGAATGATGGGTTACGCGCCTCGCGGCGCCAACCCAACCTAAGAGAGCAACCAAAAAAATGCTGAAAATCGAAAATCTGCACGTCCGCGTCGCGGGCAAGGAAATCCTCAAGGGCCTTTCGCTCGAAGCGAACGCGGGCGAAGTGCACGCGATCATGGGGCCGAACGGCGCGGGCAAGTCCACGCTCGGCCATGTGCTGGCCGGGCGCGAGGGTTATGAAGTCACGCAAGGTACGGTCGAATACAACGGCAGGAATCTGCTCGAACTCGAACCCGAGGAGCGCGCGGCCGAAGGCGTGTTTCTTGCGTTCCAGTATCCGGTCGAGATCCCGGGCGTCAACAACACCTATTTCCTGCGCGCGGCGCTGAATGCACAGCGCAAGTATCGTGGCGAAGGCGAACTCGACTCGATGCAGTTCCTCAAACGCGTGCGCGAGAAACTCGCTGTGCTGCATCTGAAAGACGAACTGCTGCATCGCGCGGTCAACGAAGGTTTCTCGGGCGGCGAGAAGAAGCGCAACGAGATTTTCCAGATGGCGGTGCTCGAGCCGAAACTCGCGATCCTCGACGAAACCGATTCGGGCCTCGATATCGATGCGATGAAGCTGGTGGCCGATGGCGTCAATGCGATGCGCGATCCCGCGCGCGCGTTCCTCGTCATCACCCACTACCAGCGCCTGCTCGACTACATCGTGCCCGACGTGGTGCATGTGCTCGCCGATGGCCGCATCGTCGAATCGGGCGATGCGACGCTCGCGCACAAGCTCGAAGAACATGGCTACGCCTGGATCGCCGAGCGCAAACTTGCCGGAGCGGCGTGAGATGAACTCGGCTTTGCTCGACGAGTTCGGCAGGGGCGATGCACGTGAGCGCGAGGAATCCTGGCGCTACAGCAAGGCTGCATTGCGCGCCTTGTCGCAGCAGGACTTCGTCGCCGCGAATGCGCAGGCCGTGTTGCCGGCGTCCTTGCGCGAACGCTATACATGGCCGCATACACAGGGACGGCGGCTGGTGTTCGTCAATGGCGCGTTTTCGCCGGAGCATTCCGACATCAGTCAGGTCGCTGCGAATGTCGCGCTTCGGCATGAAGCGGACAACAAACTCGTGCTGTCCATTTCCGCAGATGCGGAGAACTCGCTGCTGCATCTGGTTTACACAAACGTGGCGACGGACTCACCCAGCCGCTGGCAATCAGTCAGCGATATTCATGTACACAACGGTCGCGCCGTGCTGATCGAGCAGCATCTCGGCGACGTCGGTGCCGACGTGCTCGGCGCACTGACTTCGCAAATCCGGGTCGATGCGCAGGCCGATCTGCAGATGACGACGCTCAGCGATCTGCCAGAATCCGTTTCGCTGGTGCGGCGTGCGCAGGTTTCGGTGGATCATGCTGCGACATATCGCACGACGCACGCGATTCTGGGCAGCCGTCTGCAGCGCTTCGACCTCGGCGTGGAGTTGATCGGCACGCAGGCGCGCTTCGATTCGCGCGGCGTGTTCTCGCTGCGCGGACGTGCGCACGCGGATACGCATCTGGATATTCGTCACGTCGCGCGCGACACCGCCTGCGATATCGTCTGGCGCGGAGTAGCGGATCAGCGCGCGCGCGGTGTGTTTCATGGTGCGATCACGGTCGCGGCTGGCGCGGACGGCGTCGATGCGAAGTTGTCGAACAAGAACCTGCTGCTCTCGGCGCAGGCGGAAATCGATACGCAGCCGGTGCTGGAAATTTACGCCGACGAAGTCAAGGCCGCGCATGGCGCCACGGTCGGCCAGCTCGACGAGCGCGCTCTGTTTTATCTGCGTTCGCGCGGGATTCCGCTGGCCGATGCGAAGCGGCTCTTGCTGACCGCGTTCTGCGACGCCGTGTTCGATCAATTGCCGCTGGCGGCGCTGCGCGAGCATATTTCCGCCTTGCTCGCACCGCGCATGCCGGAAGGAGCCAGCGCATGAGTGCGCGCCCGCAGGATCGCGAACACACACAGCCCGGGTTGTCCAATCGAGCACCGCTCGATCCGTTGCGCGCGCGTGCGGACTTTCCGCTGCTGTCGCGCCAAGTCCACGGCAAGCCGCTGATCTATTTCGACAACGCCAATACCGCACAAAAACCCGCGGTCGTGATCGAAGCGGTCGACCGCTACTACCGCGAATTCAATGCGAACGTCTCGCGCGCGGTGCATGCGCTCGGTGAGGAAGCGACGGCCGCGTATGAGGCGACACGCGACAAACTCGCGCTTTTCATCAACGCGAAATCGCGTGATGAGGTCGTGCTGGTCAGCGGCACGACGCAGGCGATCAATCTGGTCGCCCACAGTTATGCGTTGCCGCGTCTGCAAGCGGGCGACGAGATTCTGGTCACCACGATGGAGCACCACGCGAATATCGTGCCGTGGCAGTTGGTTGCCGAACGCCGCGGCGCGAAAGTCGTCGCCGCGCCGATCACGCGCAGCGGTGAATTGATCGTCGAGGAATTCATCGCGCGTTTGACGCCGCGCGTAAAGTTCGCCGGCGTCACCCACGTGTCCAATGTGCTCGGCACGATCAATCCGGTACGTGAACTGGCGAAAGCCTGTCGTGCGCGCGGAATTCCGTTGCTCGTCGACGGCTCGCAGGCCGCGCCGCATCTGCCGATCGACGTGCAGGCGCTCGGCTGCGATTTCTACGCGCTGACCGGACACAAGCTGTTCGGGCCGACCGGCACCGGTGCGCTGTGGGCGCGCAGGGAATTGCTCGAAGCGATGCCGCCGTTTTTCGGCGGCGGCGAAATGATCAAGATGGTGAGTTTCGACAAGACCACGTTCGCCGATCCGCCGCACAAGTTCGAAGCCGGCACGCCGAATATCGCCGGCTTCGTCGGTCTCGGCGCGGCGATCGATTATGTCAACGATCTAGGACTGGATCGCATCGGCGCTGCCGAGCGCGATCTGCTCGCCTACGCGACGGACGCATTGAAATCCGTGCCCGGCCTGCGCCTGTTCGGCGAGGTGCCGCACAAGGCCGCGGTCCTGTCGTTCCTGATCGACGGCGTGCACGCGCACGACTTGGCGACCCTGCTCGATCACGAAGGCGTTGCCGTGCGCTCCGGCCATCATTGCGCGCATCCGCTGATGCAGTTTTACGGCGTGCCCGCGACCGCACGCGCCTCGCTGGCGTTCTACAACACGCGCGCCGAGGTGGATGCGTTCGTGGCCGCCATCGAAAAAGTGCGCAAGTTGCTCGCCTGAGCGTGCGCCTGTGCGGCGGAATAGTAGAATCGGCTCATGACCAGCGCCGCGCTGTACCAGGAAATCGTGCTTGACCACAGTCGAGCGCCGCGCAATTTCGGCGCGCTTGAGGCGCATACGCATGCCGCCGATGGCAGCAATCCGCTTTGCGGCGATGCCCTACATGTCGAATTGCGCGTGATCGACGCATGCATCGTCGATATCCGTTTTCGTGGCGAAGGTTGTGCGATCGCGCGCGCGACCGCATCGATGCTCAGCGAACGCGCAGTCCGGCTTGATGCTGCGGAAATCGCGAATATGGAACACAGTTTCGCGCGCGTGGTCGCGGGCGAGATCGAGCGCGACGACGGGCTCGGCGATTTGAATGCGCTGGGCGCGCTCGCGCGCTATCCTGCGCGCAGAAAATGCGCACTTTTAGCGTTTGCCACCTTGCGCGCGGCGCTCGCCGGCCGCGGCAAAACCACTACCGAAGGAACCCGCGTGTGACTTCCCGCGTCGACCCGCCGACCGAAATGGTGACCAGCTTTCGCGATGCCAAGCTCGTGGATATTCCCGCGATTGTCGCGCTGGTGGAATCGGCGTATAGGGGCGATGCGAGCCGCAAGGGCTGGACCACGGAAGCCGATTTGCTGGATGGGCAGCGCGTCGATCCCGCGGGCGTCGCCGACCCGATCGGCAAGGTGGGGAGCCGCGTCCTGCTTGCCGAAAGCGGACGGCGATTGCTCGCTTGTTGCCATATCGAAAAGCAGGGCGACGCGTGTTACTTCGGCATGTTTGCGGTCGATCCGGTATTGCAGGGCGTCGGTGTCGGCAAGTGCATGATGGTCGAGGCCGAGCGTGTTGCGCGTGTGGAATTCCATTGTCGCGAAATGCGGATGAGCGTGATCTCGATTCGCGACGATTTGATTCCCTGGTACGAGCGGCGCGGCTATCGGCGCACGGGTGTCTACAAACCGTTTCCATACGGGGATGAGCGGTTTGGTATACCCAAAAGGGACGACCTGCGTTTTGAATTGCTGGCAAAGCCCCTGTGAGCGAGGCGCCCGCGTCGCGCTGGGTCCGCGTCTGCGCGCAATCGGAACTGCTGCCCGGGGAATTCAAGGTCGCCTGGGATGGCGATACCGCGATCGCGGTGTTCAATATCGATGGTGAACTCTACGCGGTCGAGGACGTGTGCACGCACGACGGCGGTGAACTGGCCGGCGGGGAAATCCACGGCCATGAAGTCGAATGTCCGCGCCACGGCGCGCGCTTCGATTTGCGCAATGGCGCGGCGATGTGTCCGCCGGCCTGCGAACCGATCGCCACGTTTCCGGTAAAAGTGGAAAATGCGCAGGTGTATACGCGCGACGACCGCTAGCGCGTTTTCGGTTGAAACGGTGACAGCTGTGGCTTCTCCTTTAAGCCCTCTCCCCTTGCGGGAGAGGGGTTGGGGAGAGGGGTAGCGCCCGCGCAAGCGGGCGCCTTTGGCGCCATCCCCTCTCCCGGCACGCTGCGCGTGCCGACCCCGGATCAAGTCCGGGGCAGGCTCTCCCCCGCACTGGGGGAGGAGAAAAGCAGGTCGTGCCATATGCAAGCGCTTGAGTCAAAAACGCCCGGAGAGCCCGCGCGAACTCTAGCGCATCTTGTGCTGCGACCTGCGCCCACGCCCGGCGCGCTTTCAGCGCCGCTCCGGTTGCCAGTCGCGGTGCGCGATGTAGGCCGGCGTCGGCTCTTGCTCGCGCTCCATATCGCCGAATCTTTCTGCCAGCCATTGCACCCATTCGGCGATGGTTTCGCGCCCCGCCTCGCGTCGCAACGCTTGGACGTAGGGTCCACACTTGCGCCAGGTCAGCACGATCGGGCCGCTGAAGAAATCGTCGACCATGTCGATGGGGATTTCGCGCCGATAGACCAGCACGCCCATGCTTTCGAGCGTGGTCAGGACCACATACAAGTCGCCCATACGCGCGCCGACTTGCGCCTCCAGAGTCGGCTTGTCCAGTCCTTCGGGCAGGTTGAACAGCATTTCCACGCCTCGTGAAAATTCAGCCGTCTGGAACGAGCGCAGCATTTGCAGAGCGGCATCGCGATTGCGGTTCTGCTCCGATTGGCGAAGTTGCAAAAGCGCAAGTCCGCCGCCGAACGCGATCACGACCGTCTGCGCAAGTTGCAGGGTGTCGCTCATATTCATGGCTTGTCCTCCACCGTGGCGCCTCGGGTATTCCGACAGCCGCGCCGATGACTAGCATATTGGAACGCTTCGCGCGTAGCACGCGGACCCAGAAGTTGAGTCTGGATGTGCGCCGATCAGTCGAGCGTCATCGCGTTAACGCAAATCAGCCCATGCCGGCACAAATATGCAGAGGTCGTTCTTGATGGCCCGGTTGCCTTTTATCGGCAGAAAAACTTGGTCATGAAAGGGTGGTTGCACGAAGCGCGCGCACCTTTCCTGTAGTTGTTGCTATACATAATAAGAATCATTATCATTTATATCTGTAGTCGTATCCATTCCTGAACTTCAACTCCAAAGCGGTTGAAGAACGTTGGGATGCCGCCAATCGCAAGGAGTCGTCGCCCAGTGTTCGTTCGCTCAACCAAACTGAAACCTCTTTGCACCGCACTGTTATTAGCGCTCGCGCCGGCCGCGCATGCGGACGATGCGGCCTTGAAAGCAGAAGTCGACGCTTTGCGCAGCGAAGTTGCCGAACTCAAAGGCGTCGTACGGCAGATACAGGCCGAGCGGGTGCAGGCACCCACGTCGACTGCGATTGCGGCCTCGACATCATCTGCGCCAGCCGCGATGTCCTCGCCCGCGGCAACGAGCACGCCGGCGACATCGAGCACTGCGCCAGCTACCGCAAGCCCGGGATTTGCGCTTGGCCAGAACACCACGCTGTGGGGTTACGGCCAGCTCGACTACAACCACCCGACGGCGCGCGCGGCCGATGCGCAGGCGGATCTGACTCGCGCCGTGATCGGCTTCAATCACGTATTCGACGAGTCGACGCGCGTGTACGGCGAACTTGAATGGGAACATGCGGTCGCGTCCAGCACCGACCGGGGCGAATCCGAAGTTGAACAGCTATATGTCGAGCACGCGCTGGGCGCCAACTATGGAGTGCGCGTTGGCCTGATGTTGGTGCCGCTCGGCCTGCTCAACGAGCATCATGAGCCGGGCAATTTCTATGGCGTCGAGCGCAACTTCGTCGAGCAGGCGATTATTCCGACGACATGGCGTGAAGGCGGCGTGGCCGCGTATGGCAGCACCGACTCGGGCCTGAACTGGAACGTCGGCATCGGCACCGGACCGAATCTTGGCGCCTGGGACCCTGCCTCCGAGGAGGGCCGTGCCTCGCCGCTTGGCAGCATCCATCAGGAATTGCAGTTGGCCAAGGCGCGCGATCCTTCCGTGTATGCCGCGGCGAACTGGCAAGGCGTGCCGGGGCTCACCGTCGGTGGCGGCATGTTCACCGGCAAAATCGGGCAGGGCGATACGACGTTGCCGCTGGGCAACTCGCGCCTGTTGCTTGGCGAAGCACACGTGCGCTGGCAGCCGGGCCCGTTCGATTTTTCCGCTTTGTATACTCGTGGCACGATCAGCAATACGCGGGCGTTGAATCTGCAGTTTGTCGGCGAGCCGACGCCGGTGCCGAAAACATTCTGGGGCGGTTACGTGCAGGGCGCGTGGCGTGCGTTGGAGTGGGGCAATGAATCCAGTCTGGCGCCGTTCGCGCGCTACGAAATGTTCAATACCGGTGCAGCGTATGCCGCGCAGCCGAATGGATTGGGCACGCCGGCGCTGCCGACCGAGCGCGTATGGACGGTTGGCGCGAATTACTATCTGAATCCGAATATCGTGTTCAAGATCGACTATCAGAATTTCAAATACGCCGATCTGGATCTGGGTTACGGCAATCGCTTCGACCTGGGTCTTGGGTATCAGTTCTGATTCCGGATGACTACCATCTTGAACGGGGTGAGGGTTCGGTTTTTCACTGACGCTGGCGTGAAGCCGGACCCTCATCCGTCGCTTTGCGCCACCTTCTCCCGGTGGGAGAAGGGAAGCAAACAGAGGTTTTTATGCAAGTGCGTTGGCTGATTCCCATGGGTGCCGCCGCCGCGTCGGTGGCACAGATCGCCTATGCGACGCAGTACATGAGCGTACAGCAGGCGCAAACCGCTGCCTTCGCCACCGCGACCGAATTTCGCGCCGTGTCGGCGCCGGATGCCGCCACGGCGAGCGCACTCGGCGCGGCGGCGGGCTGGTTGCCGCGGATTTTTCAGGCGCGCGCCGGCGACAAATCGCTGGGTTGGCTGATCGTCGATCAGGTGATCGGCAAAAGCGAGTTGATCACCTACGCGCTGGCGCTCGACGGCGACGGTACGGTCATCTCGGTGGAAGTGCTCGACTATCGCGAATCGCACGGCAGCGAGATCCGCCTGCCGGCGTGGCGCAAACAGTTTGCCGGCAAGACCGCAGCCGATGCGTCGGCGTTGAGCAACGGCATCAAGAACATCTCCGGCGCGACGCTGTCCTGCCGCCATCTCACCGAAGGCGTACAACGTTTGCTGAAATTGTACAAAGTCGCATTGCAGCCGTCGGCAGCGGAGGCAGGATGAACGTCAGCGTACAGCGTGCTCGCCCACGGCTTGGAACACTGGTAGCGATGCGTGTGGAAGGACTGGACGAGGCGCGCGCCGTCGCTGCGATCGATGCGGCGTTTGTCGAAGTTCAAACCGTGCACCGCTGCATGAGTTTCCACGAATCGGCAAGCGATCTTTCACGGCTGCACGCTGCCGCAGTCGGCACGGCGGTCGAGGTCGATACGCGCACGGTCGAGGTATTGCATTGCGCGCTTGAAATCGCCGAGCTTTCCGCAGGCTGCTTCGACCCGACGATTGCCGCGCAGGCCGTCGCATGGGGAATGCTGCCGCGCCCGGATTCGCCATACGCGCCTGATCCGCGCGCGAACTGGCGCGATATTGAGTTGATCGATGGCAGTCGGGTGCGTTTGCGCCGCCCACTCTGGCTGGACCTGGGCGGCATCGCGAAAGGCCATGCGGTCGATCGCGCAATCGATGTATTGATCGAGGCCGGTGCGACGCAGGCGATGGTCAACGCTGGCGGCGATCTGCGTGTCGCCGGCCCGCGCGAGGAGATCGTGCATCTGCGTGGCGCCTGCGCCGCGGGCGCTGCGGGTGTCGTGGCGATCGCGAACGCTGCGTTGGCGAGCAGTTCGGGTCTGACAACAAGGAAACGCCACCATGGACGCTGGGTCGGCGCACATCTGCAGGGCCGCACCAGGGCCCCGGTCGGCACATTCTCATCCGCGAGCGTGATCGCGCAGCGCTGCATGATCGCCGATGCCTTGACCAAGGTCGTGCTCGCCGAGCCTGCGCTTGCGCAACGCGTACTCGCCGCCTACGGCGCGCAAGTCGCCACGCATAGCGCCCGTCACGGTTGGCGCGGAATGGGGATCGCGGCATGAAGAAGCGGCATGCACACATGCATGCGCATGTGGGGCCGCCGTACAGCGGGCGCCTGTCGCGCTCGCATCGCCGCATGGTCTGCGGCATTCTGACGGCGGCCTGGCTCAGCGGTATACTTTGGCTTGTTTTCCACTATTTCCTGATGCGCCGGGGCGAGTTCGGCGCGGAACCGCATCCGCTCGAAGCCTGGTGGCTGCGCCTGCACGGCGCGGCCGCATTTGCCTCGCTGTGGCTCGGCGGACTCGTCTGGGCGGTGCACGTACGCTCGGGCTTGGCACGACCGAAGCGGCGCATCAGCGGCATGCTGCTGATCGCGCTGTTCGTGGTTCTTGCCGCGAGCGGATACCTGTTGTACTACGCCGGTGACGATGCGCTGCGCGACGCAGTACGCCTGGTGCATTGGCTCATTGGCGTCGCCCTGATCGTGCCATTTCTGATTCATTCGCTGCGTGCGCGGTCCGCGCGGCATGCGCGACTCGAGCAGACGTCGGCCGAGGATGATTCGCTCGCCTAGAAGAAAAAAGGCGAAGCGGTATGCCCGCTTCGCCCCGAACTCTCAACTCACTTCACTGTGACAACGATCGTCTTGAACTCGGATACGCCGAGCGTGAAGGTCACCGTCGTCGACTTGCCACCACCGGTTACCGCCAGCGTGTAGTACGAACTGCGCTGGTTGGCGGTATCCGTCGCCGGCAGTCCCTG
>NZ_DATBQK010000070.1:0-20832 GCF_036560865.1 Rudaea sp. | reverse complement strand
GCGGAACCCCATTCCTCGCGCGACAATCGCTTGCTGCAACGGCGCGATGCGATCCAGCGCGAGCAGGCCCAGCGAACGCAGCAGTTTCAACGGCAGCGCCTCGTTCGCAGTCCAGCGCGCGAGCCCGTCGCTCATCGCCGCAGTGCCCATGCGATCCTCATGGCGGCGCTCGGCATAGCGTTGCAGCATGCCCGCATCGCCTACATCGCCTTTGGCGCGTGCTTGCTCACCAAGCAGTTCGGCCAGGGTCAGCGCATCGCGCAGACCGAGGTTGAAGCCCTGCGCGGCAATCGGATGCAGGGTTTGCGCGGCATTGCCCACCAGCACTGCGTGCGGTGCAACCAGACGCTGCGCCATCACGCGAGTGAGCGGGTACGACACGCGCCGCCCCGGTCGCGCGAGACGGCCCAGGCGGTAACCAAAACGTTCGTGCAGCAGATCGAGAAAACCGGCGGCGTCGAGTGCAGCGATACGCAGGGCATCCGCGGTCGGCACGGTGAGCACCACACCTGCGCGCCGCTCGCTCAAAGGCAGCAGCGCAACCGGACCGGTCGCGGTGAAGCGCTCGTAGGCGCAGCCGTCCATCGTGCGTTCCGGGGTTACCGTGGTCACGAAAGCGGTTTGCGCATAATCCACATTGTCGGTTTGTATACCCAGCGCCGTGCGCACGAAGGACGCCGTGCCGTCGGCGCCGACCAGCAGGCGTGTGCGCAGTCGCTGCTCACCAGTCGAGGTGACCAGCGTTGCGCCGATGGCATCCGGCCCGCTGGCAATCGCGCTCAGCTGCGCCGGCGCGTAGCGCGTCAGGTTTGTACAGGCATCGAGTCGCGCCAGCAGCCCATTGCCGAGTTCGCGCGCGGGCAGGGTCGCGCCGAACGCATCGAGCCCATGCGCTGCGGCATCGAAACGCGCCACGCCGAACTCGCCTTGACGGCTGACATGCACATGGCGGATTCCGGTCGCCCGCGGCGCGACCTGCTTCCATACACCGAGCGCGGCGAGTGCATTGACGCTCGCCCGCGCGAGCGCAAGGTTGCGTTCGTCGTAACTTGGCTGCGCGCGCTCGCTCTGACCGGCTGCCGGCGGCGCCGCGGCCTCGACCAGCGCGCTGCGCAGACCCAAACCATCGACAGCGATCGCCAAACTGGCGCCGACCAGGCCGCCGCCGACAATCAGCACGTCGTATTCAACGGGTCGGGATTCGTCGGTCATGGCGCGAATGATATGCTATACGCCCTGATTCGACCTTCCCCGGCCTCGCCGGTGATGCACGTTCCGCCGGAGAACAACCATGCAGCACGACGCCCCCGCCTCCCTGCTTTCGCCGCGCACCGGCATTTTGATCGCGATGATCGCGTTTGCGGTCGGCATGCGGCTGGTGAATTTCTTCGTACCGGGCGCGCTGCCCAACTTCACTCCGGTCGAGGCGATCGCGCTGTTTGGCGGCGCGTATTTCGCCGATCGCCGCCTCGCGTTCATCGTGCCGCTGATCGGGATGGCGATCGCCGACGCGATCATCGGCGTCAACCTGTCGGACGAAAATATCGGCTTCTGGTATCGATCCGCGCCGGCGGTCTACGCCTGCATCGCGCTCACCGTGCTCGGCGGCCTGCAGCTGCGCAATCGCGTCGACGTTACGCGCGTCTTCGGCTACAGCTTTGCCAGCGCGGTGTTGTTCTTCGTCGTGACCAATTTCGCCGTATGGCTGTTTGCCGCCGGCCCGGCAGGCGATGCCTGCGTTCGCGGCCTCATGCCCTGTTATGTCGCGGCGATTCCGTTCTTCAGCGGCACGCTGGTCGGCACACTGGTCTGGAGCGCAGTGCTGTTCGGCGGCTTCGAACTGCTGCGTCGGCGCTGGCCGGCGTTGCAGTTGGCGAACGCGTAAGAACGTAGGTTGGGGTGAACGACGTGAACCCCAACGATTCGGCGCCTGATCGTTCGATGATTGCTGGGCATCGCCTTGCTCAGCCCAGCCTACGCATTTTCTCGCCTCGTGGGTAATCGTCTTTCAAAAATCTATACGCGAACCGGTGACGATGGAACTACAGGCCTCGGCGACGGCACGCGCGTGACCAAGGATTCAGCGCGCGTCGGCGCTTACGGCACGGTGGACGAACTCAACAGCGCGATCGGCATGGTGCTCGCGCAAGAGATTCCAGCAGCGGTGCGCGAAACCCTGACCCAGGTGCAGCACGACCTGTTCGATCTCGGCGGTGAGCTGTGCATTCCGGGCATGGCGATGGTGCATGCGGCGGATATCGATCGCCTCGAAACCACGCTCGATGGCTTCAACGCCGATTTGCCCGCACTCAAGGACTTCATCCTGCCCGGCGGCGGCATGGCTGCGGCTTGCTGTCATCTCGCGCGCACCGTGTGCCGGCGTGCCGAACGCGACGTCGTCGCCTTGTCGCGCAGCGAAACCGTGCGCGTCGAAGCGATGCACTACCTCAACCGCCTCTCCGACCTGCTGTTCGTGCTCGCGCGCGTGCTCGCGCGTGCGTCGGGCCATGGCGAGGTGTTGTGGCAGCACGAGCGGCGCAAGAAACCGCGCACGCCGTGACGCCGCAGCAGGCGCTGGATTTCATCGAACAGCACGGCATCGTGTGCGAAGCCGCGCGGCGCGGCGCGATCGTCTCGCTCGCCGATGCGCTGGCCGGCGAAACCCTGAGCGGCAACTGGTGGTCGCATCCGCGCAGCCAGGCGATCTTCACGATCACGCGTGCGGTGCGTGCCGAGCCGCAGGTGCTGGTCTGCCGTCTCGTGGATGGCAAGATCAGTTTCGTGCATCAACGCCTGTGGCCCGCGCTCGTGCGCCTCGCCGATCGACTGCCACAGAAAAATCTCGCACGCGTGCGCGAAGTGCACACCGCGAACGGCCGGCACAAAATCGAGGAGGAAGACTTCCCCGATTGGGTTCCAGCGGATACTGCAACCGCCGCGCGGCGGTTGACCGAAAAGCAGGCCGTCACGCAACTTGCACCGCTGCTGCCAAAACTCGCGATCGACGCATGACCACTCTTTTGGTTACCCACGCAGCCTGCCTGCAACATCTGCCCGGCCCCGGTCATCCCGAATCGCCGGCGCGATTGCAGGCGGTGCTCGAAGCGCTGGACAACGACCGCTTCGCCGCGCTTGATCGTGTCGAGGCGCCGCTGGCGACACGCGCGCAACTCGAACGCGTGCACGAAACCGAGCTGATCGAGTGCATCGCCGCGAATGCGCCGCGCGATGGTTTTGCGCAGATCGATGCGGACACCGTGATGTCGCCTGCTTCGCTCGAAGCCGCGTTGCGCGCTGCAGGCGCGGTGTGCGCGGCGGTGGACGCGCTGATCGACGGCAAGAACACGCGCGCGTTCTGCGCCGTGCGTCCGCCCGGTCATCACGCCACGCACGATACGGCAATGGGTTTCTGCCTGTTCAACAACGTCGCGGTCGGCGCCGCGCACGCGCTCGCGCGTGGACTCGAACGCGTCGCCATCGTCGATTTCGATGTGCATCACGGCAATGGCACGCAGGACATTTTCTGGAACGAGCCGCGCGTGCTGTACGCGTCCACGCATCAGTCGCCGCTGTATCCGGGCACCGGCGCAACGCACGAGCGCGGCGTCGGCAATATCGTCAATGCGCCGCTGCCACCGGCGTCGAGTTCGTTCGCGTTCCGCGAAGCCTGCCGCGACATCGTGCTGCCCGCAGTCGAGCGCTTCCAGCCGCAGCTGGTGATGATCTCCGCCGGCTTCGACGCGCACTACCTCGATCCGCTCGCCAACCTCAATCTCGATGCCGAAGACTACGAATGGATCACGCGCGAACTCGTAGACATCGCGCGCAAGCACGCCGGCGGCCGCCTGATTTCGAGCCTGGAAGGCGGCTACAGCCTGACTGCATTGCGCCAATCGACGGCAGCGCATGTGGGCGCGTTGCTGGATTGAGCATGCTTGCGATGAGGCTGGTCGGTTGATCGACCGATGGCGCACGTGCAACGAATTTTGCGCTTTGTCTTGCCAGTGTCCGGTAGGAATTTGTCGCTATCGAAAAGCCGCTAACGCCGATCTAGGCTGCGGAACTAGACGGCATTCTTCAACCCAATAGGGTTAGACCTCAAAGGACCGCAATCGGTGGCGTCCAACAAGAATCAACACTTCGTTCCGCGATGTTATCTGCGTCCATTCACGGCCGATGAGCATCGCAAAACGATTAATTTGTTCAACATCGACCGTGCCAAGGTTATCTTGAATGCTCCGATAAAGAATCAATGCTCACGAGACTATTTTTACGGTACCGATGACCGACTTGAGAAGGCGATCCAGTTTGTAGAGAGCAGTTACGCCTCTGTTCTGCCCGATCTTTTGTCCTACGGAAGGCCCCTAACGCTAAGTAGTAAGACCATTATTCGTCGCTTCTGGTTCCTTCAGCAAACAAGAACCGAAGCGGCGTCTCAGAGGACAGTAGCAATGTCTGAGGAGGCCGATGAACTGATTGAGCATCCGACTGAATCATTCAAGCTTGGTATCAAAGAGGCGGTGCAGATCGCATTGCAATCGTACGCAGAAAATCTCGACACCCTAGACGATCTCAAGATCGCCCTCGTATACAACAGAACTGACGTTCCGTTCATTACGTCGGATGATCCGTCTGTTCTCACGAATCGATGGCTGATCAACAACATTGCGACAATGGGGCGAGGTTACGGTCTTCATACAGCAGGGGTGCTCTGCGTTTTACCGCTTTCGCCGAGGGTCTGCTGCATCTGCTATGACGGACATATCTACAGCATCCCCAATAAGAACAATTGGGTAGACCTCCGCGATCAGGCTGATGTCAATGCCATCAACGATCTCCAATATTTGAACTGTGTAGCTAACATCTACTTTAGCGGGCAAGCAGCTAGTGAGAGCGTCTTGGAGCTACATTCAAGGAACGAAGGTCTTAAGCCTCCAGCTAGACATCGAATTCACTACGCCATAGAAGCAGAATCTTCTAACGGTGTTACGAAGTTTGTCGTTGTAGACAAGAAGAGCGCGCCAGAACACTCTCGTGCACTCATTCACATGGAGTCGATCAGGGTCGAGCCGAGACAGTGGCCGAGCATTCTTCACTGGCGAAACAATGGATTCTTCTACTCTAATGGCACTGGTCTCGGTCATGTAAGGCGAGCCGACCAAGGACTAAGCAAGGGAAGCAGTCCTCTTACAAAGCACGGAACTGGGCATTGAAACCTAACAATTCATTGAAGCCGAAGCGATAGTTCCTACGTTCACCATGCAGACGCCTGGTGGCTGGTTCTGGAAACCTGGAGACACCGATATGCACCATTCCCGCCTTTGCGCCGTGCTGATCGACTGCAAAACGTCCAGCGTGGACGAGGCTGCTCAATTCTGGGGCGAGGCGTTGGGTCGCGCGGTCGACTCCACACACGCGGGCAGCCGCGGGAATTACCGCATGCTCGAGACGCCGCCCGACGAGCCCGTCGTGCAGATCCAGCGCGTGGACCATGAGAGTCGCGTGCACATCGACATTGAGACCGATGACATTCCTGCCGAGGTGAACCGCTTGGAAAAGCTGGGCGCGAAAGTAGTGGACCGCCTGGAGCGTTGGGTCGTGATGGAGGCGCCCACGGGCCAGCGCTTCTGCGTGGTTCGGGTGCAGCGTCCCGGTTTTCCGAAGAACGCCAATCGTTGGGACTAGCCCACGAGGAAGCATAGTCAACGTGATAGCCGGCGCCCTCTTGTCGCGCGTAAACTCGGCGTTCTCTAATAGGAGAGTTCCATCATGCAGAACAAATACGCAACGGTTTCAGGTGCTGTTTTCGGACTGGTGGCAATCCTGCAAGCGATTCGGGCGTTCAACGATTGGCCCGTGCAAATCGGGCCGATTGCCGTGCCGGTTTGGTTTTCGTGGCTGGCCGTGGTCGTCGCCGGCGGTCTGTGCGTTTGGGCGTTCAGGTCGCAGCGCCGATAGCGGACGCATTGCCCGCATCCGGGGTTTCGGGCAAGCTTGCCGCCCTTGCGTTCGCTTATGACGTCTTCCGTGCCGTTATCGTCCCGTTTCGGAAAAACAGCTTCGCGCCTGCCGCCGCAACTGCTGCCATCGCTGTTGCTGCTGGCGCTGGCGCCGTCGGCGGGAGCGCAGACCGCGGTCGTCACCGAGGCTGAAATCGCGCCGGTGTGTGCGGTCGGCGTACTGCGCTGCGTGAAGCCGAAAGATCCCTACGCCACCTGCAAGCGCAACGATCTGCTGGATTTCTTCGTGCCCGGCCTGCCGCCGGCGGGCGATCGTTCCACGGCAAAGACCGATGCGGAGGCGGACAAGGTCAGCCGCCAAGACTACACGCACGAGCAGCTCGAAGGCAATGTGCGTCTGCAACGCCTCGATGCGCTGCTGCAAACCGACTTCATCAGCTACCAAACCGAAACCACCGACTACGTCGCCAACGGCCATGTGCGCTATCAGGACGCGGGCATGCTGATGTCGGCCGATCACGCGCGCGGCACGACGACGCCGAGCGTGACGTATCTGGACAACGTGCGCTACCAGATGCTCGACAAGCGCGGCAACGGTGTCGCCGCAACAGTGAACCAGACGGATCCGGATCACTCGAAGATGACCATGGGCACGTATTCGACCTGCGATCCGAGCGAGCGCCAGTGGGAAATGCGCGCAAACGATATCGCGATCGACGAGATCCAGAACAAGGGTTCCGGCCACGGCGTCACGATGCTCTACAACGACGTGCCGTTCTTCTGGTTTCCATACCTGAGCTGGCCGATCAACGAGGACCGCCAATCGGGTTTCCTCGCGCCCAGCCTCGGCTACAGCGATTCGCGCGGCTTCAAGGTCATGCTTCCGTACTATCTGGATCTCGCGCCGAACTACGACGCGACCTTGAAGCCAGTGGAATTCAGCAAGCGCGGCCAGATGCTCGATGGCGAATTCCGCTATCTGTCGAGCGCGGATCGGCTGCTGCTGGATTTCGGTTATATCCCGCACGACGATGTCACCGGCGAATCGCGCGGCTACGTGCGCCTGCAGGACTGGGCCACGATTTCGTCGAACTTGGGCGCGACGATCGATATCCATCATGTCTCCGACAACGAATATCTGCACGACTACGGCGACAGCTTCCTGACGACCGCTGTGAGCCTGCTGCAATCGAGCGCCTATGTGAACGGCCGCGGCGACTGGTGGACGGCGAGCATCGGCGGCGACACCTGGGAAGTGACCGATCCGGGCCTGGAGCCTTACTGCAGCGGTCTGTCGAGCCCGAAGCTGTGCTCGAATCCATTCGTGTTCAAACCCTACACGCGCCTGCCGCGCCTGACCTTCAACGCGGACAAGCTGGTCGGCGGATTCGAGTTGGGCGTGAATTCCGAGTACGTGAATTTCCAGCGTTCGTACTCGGTGACCGGGCAGCGTCTGGATGCGTATCCGTATATCGCCTATCCGATCGAGACCGCCGGTTATTTCCTGCGCCCGGAATTGGGTTACCGCCTGACCTCGTATGATCTGTCCGATCTGAACTTTTCCGGATCGCCGCCAAGCCTGACCACCCGCTCACCGTCGCGCAACCTGCCGATCTTCAGCCTCGACTCGGGCCTGATCTTCGAGCGCGAGACGAATCTGTTCGGCACCGCGCTCACGCAGACGCTGGAGCCGCGCCTGTACTACCTGTACGTGCCGTATCGCAATCAGAACGATCTGCCGGTGTTCGACACGCAGTTGCCGAGTTTCGATTTTCCCAGCCTGTTCCGCACCAACACCTTCGTCGGCGCGGATCGCCAGATCAACGCGAACAATCTCACGATGGCGCTGACCACGCGCCTGATCGACAGCAGTTCCGGCGATCAGCTGCTCAGCGCGAGCATCGGTCAAATCCAGTATTTCACCACCGTGCATGTGCAGCTGCCCGGCGCGCCGGACCTGAACATCACCGGCCAGGACATCATCGGCGAACTCGACCTGCGCCTGTCCAAGGACTGGGACCTGGTCTGGGACCAGCAGTGGAATCCGCATCCACAGTCGCTGGATCCGCTGACCCAGGCCTATGTGCCGACCGATCACCATACCGACCTTTCGCGCATCGCCCTGCAGCACCGCTTCGGCGCCGAAGGCGTGGCCAATATCTCCTACAATTTCCGCCGCGGCTTCCTCGAACAGGTCGACGCGACGGCGCTGCTGCCGCTCAATGCGCGCTGGAGCCTGATCGGCCGCTATTACTATTCGTTGATGGACAAGCGCCTGCTGGAGACCTTCGGCGGCGTGCAGTACGACAGTTGCTGTGTCGCCGTGCGCACGGTCTTGCGCCGTTTCATCAACGATGTGAACTACAGCGCCAACAACACGATACTCAACAGCAAGCCCGATACCGCGCTGTTTTTCGAGGTCGAGTTCAAGGGCATCGGCAGCAGCGGCAAGCGAACGGAAAATTACCTGCGCCGTGCTATGCTTGGCTACCCGTAGTGTGGCAGTCAGCGAATCCTCAGCAGTCAGCGTGGATACTCGCCGGCGCACCTGAAACACCCAAGCGCAGCTTGTTTGCGCCTTCCCTTGCGAAGACCTGGTCTGGATCGACTTTCCGATGAAAAAACTCGTCGCCGTTTTCTGTGTTTTGTTCAGTGTTTTTGCCGGCGCCCCGGCCGCGCGTGCGCAATTGCTGCGCGTCGAACCGCTCGACCGCATCGTTGCCATCGCCGAGGACGACGTGATCCTGCAAAGCGAGCTCGATCGCGCGGTCGCGCAGATCCTGGCCCAGTACCGCAGCAACCCGCAGCAGCTGCCGCCACGCGACGTGCTCAACCGGCAGGTGCTCGATCGCCTGATCATGATGCGCCTGCAGGTGCAGCGCGCGCAGTCGACCGGCATCCGCGTCACCGACACCGAGGTCGATCAGGCGATGCAGCGCATCGCGCAGCAAAACCACATCGAGGTCAATCAACTGCGCGCCTCGCTCGCGCACGATGGCGTGGACTTCGACGATTTCCGCAAGACCCTGCGCGACGAACTGCTCGTGCAGCGTCTGCGCCAACGCGTGGTGCAGGGCATGGGTGCGATCACCGATGCCGAGGTCGATACGATGCTCGCCAGCGGCAGCGTGAAAACCGACGAGGTGCATCTGGCGCATATCCTGATCGGGCTGCCCGACGGCGCCAACGCGCAACAGATCCAGCAGGCCAAGGACAAGGCCGACGACGTGAAGAAGCAGATCGACGGCGGCATGGATTTCACCGCCGCGGCGATCCGCTATTCCAACGCCCCGGACGCACTCGACGGCGGCGACCTGGGCTGGCGGCGCATCGATTCCGTGCCTGAGGCGTTCGCCGCAATCGCCGAGAATTCGCAGCCGGGCCAGATCTCGAACATCGTGCGCGCACCGAATGGTTTCCACATCATCAAGGTGATCGACAAGCGCAGCAACGCCAAACAGATGGTGACCGAATATCATGCGCGGCATATCGTGATCGCCGTGAGCGAGCTCGTCGCCAGCGACGAGGCAAAGAAAAAAGTCGCCGACTTGCGCCACCGCATCGTCGACAACCATGAGGATTTCGCCAAGGTCGCCAAGGAGTCCTCGCAAGACCCGCAGACCGGACCCCTCGGTGGCGAAATGGGCTGGTTCCCGATCGACCAGTACGGCACCAAGGTGGCCGAAGTGATCGCCGCGCTCAAGGACAACGACGTGTCGCAGCCATTCCAGACCGACGTCGGCTGGCATATCTTGCAGTTGCTGGGCAAGCGCGAGGCCGACCGTACCGAGCAGAGCAAGCGCGAGCAGGCGCGCGAAATCATTCGCAATCGCAAGGCCGATGACGAGTACGAAAATTTCCTGCGCACGATCCGTTCCGACGCGTACATCGAAGTGCGCCTGCCCGGCGCCGATGCGGCGGCCAAGCCCGCCGCGCCGTAAGGCGTCCCGTGACCGCCCCGCTGCCGCGCATCGCCATCACCGCCGGCGAACCGGCCGGGATCGGGCCTGAACTCGTCGCGGCGCTGGCCGCGACCGATCTGGCCGCCGATCTGATCGCGATCGGCGACCCCGCTTTGCTGCAAGCCGCAGCCAGACAGCGCGGCATCGACCTGCACCTGGAAACCGACGACGGCAGACGCACGACGCAACGCGTGCCCGGTGCGTTGCGCTGCGTCCCCATTCCGCTACGCGCCGCGGCGACGCCGGGCCAGCTCGATGTGCGCAATGCCGCTTATGTGATCGACACACTCGCGCGCGCGGCCGACGGCTGCCTTGGCGGCGAATTCGATGCCGTGGTTACCGCGCCCGTGCAGAAAAGCATCCTGATCGACGCTGGCTTTGCGTTCACCGGGCACACCGAGTTCTTTGCCGAACGTGCGCACTGCGATGTCGCCATGCTGTTGGTCGCGCCCCACTCCAATGAAATAACGCCGTCGCGCGAAGCGCGACAATCACTCCCCCTCTCCCGCTCGCGGGAGAGGGTAAGGGGTGAGGGGCAGGACTCCACTGCGCTGCGCGTTGCGCTCGCGACCACCCACCTGCCGCTGGCCGCGGTGCCGGCCGCGATCACGCAAGATCTGCTGGTGCGCATTGTGCGCATTGTATACAACGACCTGCGCGCGAAATTCCGCATTGTCAGCCCGCGCATCTGCGTGCTCGGTTTGAATCCGCATGCGGGCGAGAGCGGCCATCTGGGTCGCGAGGAAATCGACACGATCATGCCCGCGCTGGATACGTTGCGGGAGGAAAGCATCGCGGTCGACGGTCCGCTGCCCGCGGACACCGCGTTCCTGCCGGCGCTGCGCGCGAAGTACGACGCTTACCTGGCGATGTACCACGATCAAGGCCTGCCCGTACTCAAAGCGCTCGGCTTCGGCGACTCTGTCAATGTCACCCTCGGCCTACCCTTCGTGCGCACTTCGGTCGATCACGGCACGGCACTGGACCTGGCCGGCAGCGGCCGCGCCGATGCGTCGAGCCTGATCGCGGCGGCGAAGCTTGCGCTGCAACTGATCGCCTGAGATCGTCGCGTTACGCGGCCTTGTTCTCACACAGCTTCGGCGCCAGCACGACCGGCCGGCTGCGGCGCGCAAATCCTGGCACCTGTTCGAAGATAAAGGCCACTGCGAGCAATACCAGTGCGCAACCCGTGGCGCTGGCCCAGGTCACGCTCTCGCCGAGGAACAGCGCGCCCCAGAGTTGGGCAAACAGCGGCACGAAGAAGGTCACCGTGACCGCGCGTTCGCTGCCGGCTTCGCGGATGTTGCGAAAATGCAGCGCATACGCCAGCGCGGTGCAGATGACGCCGAGCGCAAGCAAACAGCCGAGCACGCCGAGCGACGGCATCTGGCGCGGAAACGTGTAGATCGCCACCGGCAGCAGCGGCAACGTCCCGCCGATCATGTTGCCGGTCGCGACGACCAGCGGATCGACATCGGCGAACCGCAGCTGGATCGCGCGCGCACTGTAGGCATACAGCAGCGAGGCGACGAGCACGGCCGCGAAGCCCAGCGCGGTCTGCAGATTCATGCCCACCGTACCAAAACGCGCAAGGGTGAAGACGCCGACGATGCCGACCACGACGCCGACCCATTTCGACGCCGACGCACGCGTGCCGGCAAGACTGACCAGCAGCACGGTGAACAGCGGCGTGGTCGCATTGAGCACGGCGAGATAACCGGCCGGCAGCGAATAGGCGCCGTAGGCGAAGCACAGGAAAGGCACGCCGGCGACCGTCGTGCCGATCAACAGATAATCCTTCCAGCGTCGGCGCCATTGCAGCGATTTGCGCATCAGCGCGAGGACGATGCTCAGGGTCAGCGCGGCGAAGATCATGCGCGCGGCGGCGGTCATGCCCGCGCCGACCACCGGCACGGCAATGCGCTGGAACAGGAATGACGCGCCCCAGATCATGCCGAGGAGGACCAGACGAACGAGTACGGCGGAATTCACGGATGCCTCTTGCGCCGGATATGGCGCAGCAATGGATAAGATTGGCGGAGAGTCTAGTGCTGGCGCTGGCTGTGGAAAAACGCTATTTTTTCCCGCAATCTGTGAATTTACCTCACAATTGGTGACGTATGGACTCCCTGCATCGTCTGCCCCCCTTGCGTTCGCTGCGCGTGCTCGAAGCGGCGGTGCGCCATCAGAATTATTCGCGCGCCGCGGACGAATTGAGCCTGACCCACAGCGCGGTCAGCCATCAGATCCATTCGCTGGAAAGCGCCCTGGGATTGCGCCTGTTCGAGCGCGTCGGACGCCAGATGCGGGCGACCGAGAGCGGCCAAATGCTTGCCCAGGACGTGCGCGCCGCGCTCGATACGCTGGCCGCGGCGGTAGAGCGCGTGCGCGGCCAGGACAGTTCGAATTCGCTCACGGTCAGCGTGCTGCCCTCGTTCGCCGCCGCCTGGCTGGTAACCCGGCTCGGCGGATTTCTCGAACGCCATCCCGGTGTCGAGTTGCGCCTGGACAGCACCTCGGCGGTCGCCAATTTCCGCAACGACGGCGTCGATGTCGCGATCCGCTACGGCGCCGGCAACTACGAAGGCATGATCAGCGAGAAACTCTTCGACGACGAATTGTTTCCGACCCTGAGTCCGGCGCTGCGCCGCAGCGCGCGCGTGCGCGCACCCGCCGATCTCGCGCGCGTACCGCTGCTGCGCATCCGCCAGCAGCCTTGGGCGGCGTGGCTTGCCGCAGCCGGGTTGAACTGGCCCGAGCCACGCCGCGGTCCGCTGTTCAACGATTCCGAGCTCGCGCTGCAGGCGGCGATCCAGGGTCAGGGCGTGGTGCTCGCACGCGGTTCGCTGGCCGCGCTCAAGCTGCGCGCCGGCGTGCTGGTCGCGCCGTTTGCACTGCGCATTCCCTCGCCGATGACCTGCCATCTCGTCTATCCGTCGACGCACGCACGCAAACCGGCGTTGCAGCTGTTTCGCACCTGGCTGCTCGAAGAACTGCAGGCTTCGCCGCCGATGTACGATCCTTCGCTAAAATAGCGCCGATGAATTTCCCGCTCTCCAGCGCGTCACATATTCCGCGCAAGCGCTTCGGTCAGCACTTTCTCCACGACAAAAATATACTTCGGCGCATCGTCGAGGCGGTTTCGCCGCGAGCGAGCGACGTGCTGGTCGAAATCGGTCCCGGCGAAGGCGCTTTAACCTTTCCGCTGCTGCAGGCCGCCGGCAAGCTGATTGCGATCGAGTTGGATCGCGACCTGATCGAGCCCTTGCGTGCGCGCGCCGCGCCGATTGGCGAACTGACGATCGTCAGCCGCGATGTGCTGAGCGTCGATTTCGGCGCGCTCGCAGCGGGCGCGCGGGTGCGCGTGGTCGGCAATCTGCCGTACAACATCTCGACGCCGATCCTGTTCCACTGCCTCGACCACGCAAACGCGATCGAGGACATGCACTTCATGCTGCAGAAAGAGGTGGTCGAGCGCATGGCTGCCGGACCGGGCAGCAAGACCTATGGCCGCCTCAGTGTGATGTTGCAATTGCGCTGCACGGTCGAGCCACTGTTCGGCGTGCCCCCGGGCGCATTCCGGCCGCCGCCGAAAGTCGATTCCGCGGTCGTGCGCCTGGTCCCGCTGGCACCTGCCGATTTGCCGCAGGCCGATTTCGGCTTGATCGCCAGGCTCGTGCGCGCGGCGTTCGGCCAGCGCCGCAAGACGCTGACCAACGCGCTGCGTGAATTCGCCAGCGCCGAGCAACTGGCCGCCGCAGGCATCGACCCACGTGCGCGCGCCGAGCAACTGGCGCCGGCCACCTTCGTCGCGCTGGCACAATGGCTGAGCGCAAGACCCGACTGAACGCACAGGGTAAAAGCACAAAATTTCCGGTGTTTGATCGTGATCCTTGCGGCCAGACGCTGCATCGCCATGCAACAAGCGCTTGCTTGAAACCGCCGCGCTGAGCAAAATCGAAGCATGGCCAACGAAAACTCCTACACGATCACCGTGGCGGTGCAGACCCAGTTCCTGAATGACCAGTCCGCGCCGTCCGACAACCGCTATGCGTTCGCTTACACGATCCGCATCGCCAACACCGGCAGCGTGGCCGCGCGCCTGATTTCGCGCCACTGGATCATCACCGACGCCAACGGCAAGGTACAGGAAGTGCGCGGCGAGGGCGTGGTCGGCGAGCAGCCATGGCTGCGCCCCGGCGACGATTTTTCCTATACCTCCGGCGCCGTCCTCGAAACCGCGGTCGGCACGATGCGCGGCAGCTACCAGATGCTCGCCGACGACGGCCGCCATTTCGACGCGCGCATTCCGCAGTTCACCCTGTCGATTCCGCGTACGGTGCACTGATGGCATTACTCTGATGGCCACGTACGCGATCGGCGATGTACAGGGTTGCTACGACGAACTCGCGCGCCTGCTCGAGAAAATCCGTTTCGATTCCTCGCGCGACACGCTGTGGTTCTGCGGCGATCTGGTCAACCGCGGCGGCCAGTCGCTCGCCGTACTGCGCCAGGTGCAGTCGTTCGGCAAGAGCGCGATCTGCGTACTCGGCAACCACGACCTGAGCCTGCTCGCGGTCGCCGAGCGCGACGAAGCGGCGCAGGCGAAAGTGAATGCCGACCTGCGCGAGGTGTTGTTTGCGCCGGATCGCGACTCGCTGCTCAACTGGCTGCGCACGCGGCCGCTGCTGCACGTCGACCACGCGCTGAATTTCATCCTCGTGCACGCCGGCTTCGCGCCGGGTTGGACGCTGGATCGCGCCGAACGCGCTGCGCGCGAGGTCGAGCAACGCCTCGGTGGCGAAGGTGCGAGGCGACTGCTCACCGCGATGTTCGGCAACAAACCCGATATGTGGACACCGCAACTGCGCGGCATGGAGCGGCTGCGCGCGACGATCAACGTGATGACGCGGCTGCGCTTCTGCGACGTGCGCGGGCGCATCGCCTACTCCGAGAAAGGCGCGCCGGGGACACAGAAGCCCGGTCTATATCCGTGGTTCGAAGTGCCCGGCCGCGTGCGCCAGGATATGCGCATGGTCTGCGGGCATTGGTCGACGCTCGGCCGTTTTCAGGGCATGGGCGTGTACGCGATCGACGGCGGCTGCGTCTGGGGCGGCGAGCTTATCGCCCTGCGTATCGACGGCGAGGAACCGCAATTCATCAGCATCAGATCGACGCGCACCCGGCCGGCTGGCAAGACAGCGGATTAGGGCTGAGGGCTGAAGATCAAGAGCTTGAACTCCCCGCGGCTTTTCAGCCCTCAGCCGTCAGCCCTCAGCCCTGCTCCTCTCATAATCCACAAAGCTAAAACCATACTCATGCCGCGCATCGGCCGCATGCGCTTCGCGCGACGTTTCGCGCCACAGCCCCGGATCGAAGGCGGGGAAAAACGTATCGGCATCGCTTGCCGCAGTGTCGATCCATGTCAGGTGCAGGTTCGTCGCGTGCGGCAACGCCAGCGCATAGACTTCGCCGCCGCCGATCACCATCAACTCCGCGCCATCGGCTGCGCTCAGTGCCGCATCGAGCGAAGCCACGGCCAGTTGCCCGGCGAAAGGTGCCGCGGCGCCGCGCGTGAGCACGAGATTGGGCCGGCCCGGCAACGGTCGGCCGATCGCGAGCGCGGTCTTGCGTCCCATCAGCACCGGCTTGCCCAACGTCAGCGCCTTGAAGCGCCGCAGGTCGTCCGGCAGATGCCATGGCATCTCGCCCGCACGACCGATCGCGCGGTTGCGGTCCAGCGCGGCGACAAGACTGATCGCGCTCACACCGCGATCGTTCCTGTTCATACAGCTACAGGCGCCTTGATCGCGGCGTGCGAGCGGTAGCCCTCGATCGCGATATCCTCGAAACGGAAATCGTCGATCGACTGCACCGCGGGATTCAGCTTCAGCGTCGGCAAGGGCAACGGCTCGCGGCTGAGCTGCTCGCGTGCCTGGTCGAGATGATTTTTATACAAATGCGCATCGCCGAGCGTGTGCACGAAGTCACCGGCCTGCAAGCCGGTGACCTGCGCGATCATGTGCGTGAGCAGAGCATAGCTCGCGATATTGAACGGCACGCCGAGAAAGACGTCGCCGGAGCGCTGGTACAGCTGGCACGACAGCCGCCCGCGCGCAACATGGAACTGGAACAGCGCATGACAGGGCTGCAATGCCATCTTCGGCAGATCGGCGACATTCCATGCGCTGACCACGAGGCGGCGCGAATCGGGATTGCGCTTGATCTCGTCGACAAGCCAAGCAATCTGGTCAATAACGCGCCCGTTGGGCGCGGCCCAGGCGCGCCACTGCTTGCCGTAGACCGGCCCGAGGTCCCCGTTCGCATCGGCCCATTCGTCCCAGATGCCGACGCCGTGTTCCTTGAGATAACCGATGTTCGTATCCCCGCGCAGGAACCACAGCAGCTCGCGCACGATCGACTTGGTATGCAGCTTCTTCGTCGTCACCAGCGGAAAGCCGGCGGCGAGATCGAAGCGCATCTGCCAGCCGAATACCGACAGCGTGCCGGTGCCGGTGCGGTCGGACTTTTCGTCGCCGTGATCGAGTACATGACGCAGCAGGTCGAGGTATTGTTTCATTGGTTCAGGGCAGCCTCCGCCAACGCCATGGCTTTCTGCCACACAACGAGATCGCGGTAACTTGTCGCCACAATAGCCCTCAGCCCTCAGCCCTCAGCCCTGCCCTTGCTTCACCGCGCGACATCCACAGCAGCACGAGGCCGATGACGATCAACGGTGTCGATTGAATCTGCCCCATCGTCAGCCAGCCCCAGGCCAGATAGCCCAGTTGCGCGTCCGGCATGCGCACGAATTCGACCGCGAAACGAAACACACCGTACAGCAGCGCGAACAGACCCGATACGGCATAGCGCGGACGCGGCTTGCGCGAATAAATCCACAGCACCGCGAACATGACCACGCCTTCGAGCGCGAACTCGTAGAGTTGCGAAGGATGCCGCGCCTCGTGGTTGAGCTGGCCGGCCAGATACATCTGGTACAACTCGTCGCGCGTCTTGTTCAGCGACTCCAGCGCGCCCGGGAAAATCACGCCCCAGGGGCCATCGGTGAGCTTGCCCCACAGTTCGCCGTTGATGAAATTGCCGAGCCGGCCAAAACCAAGACCGATCGGCACTAGCGGGGCGACGAAATCCACGGTATCGAAAAAGTGTACTTTGTTGCGCCGCGACCAGAGCCAGCCGGCGATCAGCACGCCGATGAGTCCGCCGTGGAAGGACATGCCGCCGTCCCAGACGCGGATCAGCGCGATAGGATCGTGGACGATCCAGTCGGGCGACACGTAGGACAGCATGTACCAGATGCGTCCGCCGAGGATCACCCCGAGCATGACGTAGAACGAGAGATCGGAAAACGCGTCGTAGCTGACCGGCAAGCGCCCCTGCTCGCGGCGCCGGTTGCCGAGAAACCACGCGCCGGCGAAGCCGAGCAAATACATGATGCCGTACCAGTGCACGGCCAGTGGGCCGATGGAAAACGCGAGCGGATTGATATTGTGGAAATACGGCATGCGGTGTCGATGGACCTTGCGATTCTGGGGCTATTGTCGCAGAAAGCGCTGCGGGCTTGGCGGGATTCGGTACCGACTCCAAACGCCGGATTGGGGTAGGCTTGCGGCATGAGCAATCGTCTGAGTCAGGAAGCCAGCCCCTATCTGCGCCAGCATGCGCACAACCCCGTCGACTGGTGGCCGTGGAACGCCGACGCGCTGGCCGCGGCGCGCGCGCAGGACAAGCCGATCCTGCTGTCGATCGGCTACAGCGCCTGCCACTGGTGCCACGTGATGGCGCACGAGAGCTTCGAGGACGCGGCCACCGCGCGCGTCATGAACGACAAGTTCATTTGTATAAAAGTGGACCGCGAGGAGCGCCCCGATCTGGACAAGATCTATCAGCTCGCGCATCAGGCGTTGACCCGACGCGGTGGCGGCTGGCCGCTGACCATGTTTCTCGCGCCCGACGATCTGACGCCGTTCTACGCCGGCACGTATTTCCCCAAGCAGGCGCGCTACGGTATGCCGCCGTTCGCCTATGTACTCGAACAGGTGCGCGGTCTCTGGGACCAGCGCCGCGGCGACGTGCGCGCGCAAAACGCGACGCTGCGCGAATTTCTCGAGCAGTATGGCGACGGTGCAACGCACACCGACGCGCTGGGCGATGCGCCGGTGCGTGCGGCGCTGGCGCAGATCGGACAGAATTTTGACCGCACCCACGGCGGCCATCTCGGTGCGCCCAAATTTCCGCATTGCGCGGAGATGGAATTGCTGCTTGATCTGGATACGGACGATACGCGCAGCATGGTCGAGCTGACCCTGACGCGTATGGCTGATGGCGGCATCCATGACCAGATCGGCGGCGGTTTCTGCCGCTACAGCGTGGATCAGCGCTGGGAGATCCCGCATTTCGAGAAGATGCTTTACGACAACGCGCAGTTGCTGCCCTTGTATGCCATTCGCGCGCGTGCCACGGGCAATGCGCAGTATTTGCGCGCTGCGCAGGAACTGGTCGCGTGGCTTGCGCGCGAAATGACCGCAACGTCCATGCAATCGGGCGGCGCGTTCTATGCCGCGCTCGATGCGGATTCCGAGGGCGAGGAAGGCAAGTTCTATATCTGGCAGCGCGATGAAGTGCGCGCCTTGTTGAGCGATGACGAGTTCGCTGTTGCCGAGCGCCATTATGGTTTCGATCGTGCGCCGAATTTCGAGGGCACACACTGGAATCCGATCGTCGCCGAGCCGGTCGCTGCGATAGCGGCAGCATCGAAGCGGACAACGGCCGACATCGAAGCTGTGATCGCGCGCGCGCGCGCAAAACTGTTCGCCGCGCGCAGCCCACGCGTGCGCCCCGGCCTCGACGACAAGATTCTCACTGCGTGGAATGCGTTGATGATCGCCGGTCTCGCGCGTGCCGCGCGCGCGCTGGATACGCCGGCGCTGACCGCGTTGGCCGCGAACGCGATCGAATTCCTGCATGCGCAGTCGTGGCGCGACGACCGGCTGTTCGCCAGTCACGCCGGCGGTGTCGCGAAACTGCCGGCTTATCTCGACGACTACGTCTTCCTGCTCGACGCGTTGCTCGAATTTTTGCAATGCCATTGGAACGATCGTTATCTCGCCTGGGCACGCCAACTGGCCGACGCCCTGCTCGACCGTTTCGAGGATCGCGCGCGCGGCGGCTTCTGGTTCACCGCCAACGATCACGAAAACCTGATCCAACGCCCCAAGCCCTGGGCCGACGATGCGGTTCCTTCCGGCAACGGTATCGCCGCGCGCGCCTTGCTGCGTCTCGGCCACCTCGTCGGCGAGACGCGCTATCTGGATGCCGCGGAACGCACCCTGCGAGCGGCCTTTTCCACCATGCAGTCGATGCCGCAAGGCTGCGCCTCGCTGCAGCGCGCGTTGAACGATTTTCTGCATCCGCGCACGCATGTCGTCGTGCGTTTCGACAGCGACGCCGAGGAAAAAGCGTGGCGGTCCACGCTGAGCGCGGATACGCCGCAGCGCACGGACGTCTATTTCATTCCCGCGAGCGCTGACGGGCTGGGCGGAATCCTCGATGCGCAGAAATATGACTCGGGCGGCGTTGCCTACTTGTGTCGAGGCACGCAGTGTTTGCCGCCATTGGCGACGCCGCAGGCACTGGCCGCTGCACTGCGCGCGCCTTGACCGTGTTGGGTTAACGCCTTCTCAAGCGTCTACCTCTACCCTTCAATTCCCATTTTTTCCATGCGCCGATACAGCGCCTGGCGCGACAGACCCAGTTCCGCCGACGCCTGGCTGATCACGCCTTTGGCGCGCACCAGCGCGGCTTCGATCGCCGCGCGATCGGGTTCAGCGTCGGCCACCATGCGCGGCGGCGCGACGCGTGCGGCGAGGCCGAGATCGGCGGCCGCGATCAGGCCGTCGCGACAGAGCAGGCTCGCGCGCTGGATCGCATTCTTGAGCTCGCGCACATTGCCTGGCCAAACGTGAGCGAGCAGGGCGCCACGCGCCTCGTCGCTGAGCGCGATGCCATCGCCGAGAAAATGCTCGGCGAGCGGCAGGATATCGTCGGGCCGCGCGGCGAGCGGCGACAGCACGAGTTCGATCACATTCAAGCGATAGTACAAATCCTCACGGAACAGGCCTTTGCCAATCATCGCGGGCAGATCGGCGTTGGTTGCGCTGAGCACGCGCACTTTCACTTCGCGCGTCTTGCTCGACCCAAGGCGTTCGAATTTGCCGCTTTCCAGTATGCGCAACAGCTTGACCTGTCCGGAAAGCGGCAGATTGCCGATTTCGTCGAGCAGCAACGTGCCGCGATCGGCGATTTCGAAACGCCCCTCGCGTGCCTTGTTCGCACCCGTGTACGCGCCCGCTTCGGCACCGAACAGTTCGGCCTCGATCAGTTCGGACGGCAACGCGCCGCAATTGACCACGACGAAGGGTCCGGCCTTTACCGGCGAATTGAAATGCACGATTTCGGCGATGCATTCCTTGCCCGCCCCGTTCGGACCGCTGATCAGCACCGGCGCATCGGCGCGCGCTATCTGCCCGGCGAGTTCGACCAGACGTTCCATCGCATGCGAAGCAAACACGATGCCGCGAAGATCGAAACGCTCGCGCAGCGCGCTGCGACTCGCACGCCGCTCGCCGTGCAGGCGCGCGACTTCACGCGTGCTTTCCGACAGTTCAAGCAGGTTCTCGACCGTGGCCAACAGCTTGTTGTCGTCCCAGGGCTTGGCCAGGTAATCGGCGGCGCCGGCCTTGACCAGTTCGATCGCGGTTTCCAGATGCGTCCACGCGGTGAGCAGGATCACCGGCAGATCCGGTTCGCGTGCGCGAATCGCGCGGAACAATGCGACGCCATCCTCGCCGGAGGTGGTGTCCTCGTGGAAGTTCATGTCCTGCAGCACC
>NZ_DATBQK010000069.1:0-64968 GCF_036560865.1 Rudaea sp. | reverse complement strand
AGCCGAGACGATCGGTATTTAAGGTTCTTCGGGTATGCTCTTTGCTTGGATCCCGAGCCCCGAGCCCTGAGCCCCGAGCCCCGAGTCCCGAGTCCCGACTCTTTTCCGTTGACGCCAACCCTCGCAATACCTACAATTGCGCCCCTTTTACCGTCCCGAGTTTCCGGAGTTTTCCCTTGGCAAATATCAAGTCCGCGAAGAAGCGTGCGCGTCAGGCTGTAAAGCGCAACGCCCGCAATTCCAGTGCGCGTTCCATGCTGCGCACATCGATCAAGAAAGTGGTGAATGCGATCGCCGCGAAAGACAAGCCTGCGGCCGAAGCCGCGTACAAAGCCGCCGAGCCGGTGATGGACCGTTTTTCCAGCCGCGGCCTGATCCACAAGAACAAAGCCTCGCGCCACAAGAGCCGTCTGAGTGCGCATATCAAGGCGCTCGCCTGATTTTTTGAAAAGTGCGGCCACGGATGGCCGCTTCGTGATTTTCGCGCTCATTGACGAGCGCAAAGATAATGAGCCGGCCAACGCCGGCTTTTTTTATTCCACGCACGCATGAATTGCCCCCTCTCCCCCGCCCCTCTCCCGCGAGGGGAGAGGGGAGAAGTGAGAGCCGCTTCAGTCGCTATCCCGCGCTCGGGCAGCAAAGCAGCGCGAATTGCTTTAGCCCCTCCCCCTCGACGGGGGAGGGGTTGGGGAGAGGGTGCGCGGGAGCAGAACGACGCCGACGGACTCATCAAGCGTCTTCGCTCCGCGCCTCTTCCGCCGCTTCCGCTTTCAGGCGATCGAAGAAGTCCTGAATTTTCAGGCACACCGGCCAGGTGCCTTCGCGCGCGATCGCGGAGACCAGGAACCACGGCTGTTTCCATTTCAGCTTGCGCACGAGCGCCTTGGCGCGCTTCTCGCGTTCCTCGGGCGGCAACAGGTCGGCCTTGTTGAACACCAGCCAGCGCGGACGCTGCAACAGTTCCTCGTCGAATTTTTCGAGTTCGGACTCGATCGCGCGCACCTGCTCGACCGGATCGGTTTCTTCATCCAGCGGCGCAATATCGACCAGATGCAACAGCAGCCGCGTGCGCGAAACGTGCTTGAGGAACTGGATGCCCAGCCCCGCGCCTTCCGCCGCGCCCTCGATCAGACCCGGAATATCGGCGATCACGAAACTCTGATCGGTGCCGATGCGCACGACTCCAAGATGTGGCTGCAAGGTCGTGAACGGGTAGTCGGCGACGCGCGGCGTTGCCGCCGACACCGCGCGTATAAAAGTGGATTTCCCCGCATTCGGAAAGCCAAGCAGGCCGACGTCGGCGAGCACTTTCAGCTCCATGCGCAGCTCGCGTTCTTCGCCTTCCGAGCCGGGCGTGGCCTTGCGCGGCGAGCGATTGGTCGAACTCTTGAAATTCACGTTGCCCGCGCCGCCGTGGCCGCCTTCGGCGACCTTGAGTCGCCGGCCATGTTCGGTGAGATCGCCGATCAGCTCATCCGTATCGACATTGATGACCGAGGTGCCGACCGGCACACGGATCGTCGCGTCCTCGCCCGCCTTGCCGGCCATTTGCCGGCCCATGCCGTTCTCGCCGCGCTGGGCGCGAAAGTCGCGCTGATGGCGAAAGTCGATCAAGGTGTTCAGGCCTTCATCCGCAACCAGCCAGACGCTGCCGCCATCGCCACCGTTGCCGCCGTCCGGCCCGCCAAGAGGAATGAATTTCTCGCGCCGGAAACTGACGCAACCATTGCCGCCGTTGCCGGCATGAACGGTGATTTGTGCTTCGTCGACGAATTTCATGGGTGGCTAAGTGTAATGCCTCATGCTGCTTATATATTTCGATGAGCATTTTCTCGCGCTCGGGCAAGAGCACCGCTCGGAATGGCCCATGGAATTCCACTTCATTCCAACGAAAAGCCCCGCACAAGGCGGGGCTCTGTCGTTTCGCTGACCGCGCGCCCTAGGCGTCGGTCTTGTCCGGCGCAAATACGCTGACGGTACGGCGATTTTTCGCGCCCTTGACGGAAAAATCGATCTTGCCGTCGACCAGAGCAAACAGGGTGTGATCGCGACCGAGACCGACGCCGGCGCCCGGATGGAACTGGGTGCCGCGCTGGCGAACAATGATATTGCCCGCGTTCACGGCCTGACCGCCGTACATTTTCACGCCGAGGTATTTCGGGTTCGAGTCGCGGCCGTTACGGGTACTGCCGCCTGCCTTTTTATGTGCCATGACTTACTCCTTCGCGCCCGAGATACCGGTGATCTCGATCTCGGTGTAGTACTGCCGGTGGCCCATCTGCTTCTGATGGTGCTTGCGGCGACGGAATTTGATGATGCGGATCTTGTCCAAGCGGCCGTGCTTGACGATCTTGGCCGCGACCGAAGCGCCGCTCACATGCGGTGCGCCGACGCTGATGCCTTCGCCCGTTCCGAGCAGCAGCACTTGGTCGAAATTGACCGCGGCGCCGACGTCGGCTTCGAGTTTTTCCACGCGCAAGGTCTCGCCCTGCGCCACGCGGTATTGCTTACCGCCGGTAACGATAACTGCGTACATCTTGGCATTCCTCTGTAGTTATTATGACAACTGCCGTTCAAAACAGCCGGGAATAATAGCCTTTTCCGCAGGCAAACGTCAACCGCCTGCCACTGGCAGACCCCACGCATTCGTACCGCGGAAACGTCTATTCGGTCTCGATCTCGACGCCACCGACAACACCCGCAACCAGGTTGTAAACGAAGGCGCCGACGGCCCCGGCAATGAACCCGCAAATACCGTACATGATCGGCAGGAAGATCAGCATCGCGATTCCGCCGAACATGCCGGCAGCGGCGTGGTTGGTCAGGCCCCCGATCATCGAACCGAAGGTCATGAAAAGCAGTGCTGCGATAAGGCCGAGGGCGACGCCCATCGCGCCCTGAAAAATGGCAAGTTTAAGAACGCTGATGCTTTTGATGACCATGACGTTGTGCTCCCCGGCGCTGAAGTTCTCGCGCACGGTAGCGCCGATTCCCATCCCACGCAATCACGCGTGATCGCATCTTTCAACGACGCGACGCGCACGGGCGGAATCGGCACGGCCGACAGGTGCGCTTCGGCAAGCTTGAATTCTCCGCCACGCGACGGCATTGAATGCGGGCCTGTCATCAGTCTCGCCTCTTGCGACCGTCTCAAGGTTTCATGCGCAATCCACGCATGTGCCCTGACTGCGGCATCGCGCTATAGTACTTCGTTGACCCGGACCATCGAACGCCATGGACACCATCCGCATCCGCGGTGCACGCACGCATAACCTCAAGAACATCGATCTGGACCTGCCGCGCGACAGCCTGATCGTGATCACCGGCCTGTCCGGTTCGGGCAAATCCTCGCTCGCGTTCGACACGATCTACGCCGAAGGCCAGCGCCGCTATGTCGAGTCACTGTCGGCCTATGCGCGACAATTCCTGTCGGTGATGGAGAAGCCCGACGTCGACCATATCGAGGGCCTGTCGCCGGCGATTTCGATCGAACAGAAATCGACCTCGCACAATCCGCGTTCGACGGTCGGCACGATTACCGAGATCTACGATTATCTGCGTCTGCTGTTCGCGCGCGTCGGCACGCCGCGTTGCCCGGATCACGGCATTCCGCTCGAGGCGCAGACGGTGAGCCAGATGGTCGATGCGACACTGGCGATGAACCCCGAGCATCGCTACATGCTGCTCGCACCGATCGTGCGCGAGCGCAAGGGCGAGCATCTGCAGGTGATCGAGCAGTTGCGCGCGCAGGGCTTCGTGCGCGCGCGCGTCGACGGCGTGCTGCACGAACTCGATGCGGTGCCGACGCTCGGCTTGCGCCAGAAGCACACGATCGAAGCGGTGATCGATCGCTTCCGCCCAAGTACCGAGATCAAGCAGCGCCTGGCCGAATCGTTTGAGACCGCGCTGCGGCTCGGCGAGGGCATCGTGATCGTGGTTGACCTGGACGCCGGGCAGGAGAGCCCAAGTGGCTCTGCACTCCCTGCGGTCGCCGCTAGCGCACGCACTGCAGCGGCGGTCGAAAAAGCGAACCAGACGATTTTCTCGTCGCGTTTCTCCTGCCCGATCTGCGACTACTCGTTGCCCGAACTCGAGCCGCGCCTGTTCTCGTTCAATTCGCCAGTCGGCGCCTGCCCATCCTGCGACGGGCTCGGCGTGACCCAGGTATTCGATCCCGCGCGCGTGGTCGTGCATCCGAACCTCAGTCTCGCCGCCGGTGCGGTGCGCGGCTGGGACCGACGCAATATGTACTATTTCCAATTGATACTTTCGCTCGCCAGGCACTACCAATTCGATATCGATGCGCCATGGGAATCGTTGCCGGCAACGATACGCCAGGCTATTTTGTTCGGCTCCGGCGACGAACCGATCACGTTTCGCTATCTCACCGAGACCGGTGGCAGCGTGGCGCGCAAGCACAAGTTCGAAGGCATCGTGCCGAACCTCGATCGGCGCTACAAGGAAACCGAATCGCCCGCGGTGCGCGAGGAACTCGCCAAGTTCATCAGTGAGCGCCCCTGCCCCGATTGCCACGGCCAGCGCCTCAATCGCAGCGCGCGCAACGTGTTCGTCGACGATCGCAACCTGCCTGCGCTGACCGCGCTGCCGATCGATCAGTCGCTGGAATTCTTCAGCGCACTGACCTTGGCCGGCTGGCGCGGCGAGATCGCGACGAAGATCGTCAAGGAAATTCGCGAGCGCCTGCGTTTCCTGGTCGATGTCGGGCTCGACTATCTCACCCTCGATCGTCAGGCCGATTCGCTTTCCGGCGGCGAGGCGCAGCGCATCCGCCTCGCTTCGCAGATCGGCGCGGGTCTGGTCGGCGTGATGTACGTGCTCGACGAGCCCTCGATCGGCCTGCACCAGCGCGACAATGAGCGCCTGCTCGGCACACTCACGCGCCTGCGCGATCTGGGCAACACGGTGATCGTGGTCGAGCACGACGAAGACGCGATCCGCATCGCCGATCACATCGTCGATATCGGCCCAGGTGCAGGCGTGCACGGCGGCGAAATCGTCGCGCAGGGGAAATTGAAAGACGTGCTTGCGGCGAAGCGCTCGGTGACCGGGGAGTTCTTGTCGGGCAAGCGCAGTATTGAAGTGCCACGCCAGCGTCGCGAACCCGATCCGCAATTGATGCTGCGCATTTCCGGCGCCTCCGGCAACAATCTGAAAAATGTGAATCTGGAAATTCCGGCCGGTCTGTTCGTCTGCGTGACCGGTGTATCGGGTTCAGGGAAATCGACCCTGATCAACGACACGTTGTATCGACATGCGGCAGCGGAACTCAACGGTGCCAACGAAAAGCCGGCGCCATTCGAGAAAGTCGAAGGGCTGGAACTGTTCGACAAGGTCGTCGACATCGACCAGTCGCCGATTGGGCGCACGCCGCGTTCGAATCCAGCGACGTATACCGGTCTGTTCACACCGCTGCGCGAACTGTATGCGCAAGTGCCCGAGTCACGCGCGCGCGGCTATCAGCCGGGGCGGTTCTCGTTCAACGTCAAGGGCGGCCGCTGCGAAGCCTGCGAAGGCGACGGCATGATCAAGGTCGAGATGCACTTCCTGCCGGATGTGTATGTGCCCTGCGACGTCTGTCACGCCAAGCGCTACAACCGCGAAACGCTGGAAATCCACTACAAGGGCTACACGATTTCCGACGTGCTCGACATGACCGTCGAGGACGCGCTGAAACTGTTCGAACCGGTGCCGGCGTTGGCGCGCAAACTCGAAACGCTGATGCATGTGGGCTTGAGCTACATCAAGCTAGGCCAGAGCGCCACCACGCTGTCGGGCGGCGAAGCACAACGCGTCAAACTCTCACGTGAACTGTCCAAACGCGACACGGGCCGCACGCTCTATATCCTTGACGAGCCGACTACCGGCCTGCATTTCCACGACATCGAGCAACTGCTCAAGGTGCTGCATCGCCTGCGCGACGACGGCAATACCGTGGTCGTGATCGAACACAATCTCGATGTGATCAAAACTGCCGACTGGGTGATCGATCTCGGTCCCGAAGGCGGCCATCGCGGCGGCGAAATCATCGCGCTGGGCACGCCCGAGCAGATCGCCAGGAATCCCGCCTCGCACACCGGCAGTTTCCTCGCACGCGTGCTCGGCAACGGGCGCAAACGGAAGGCCGCATGAGCGCGGGCACAAGCTCGAATCCGGAGACGGCGCGCAAGCTCGCGGAAATCACCATCGCACTGCGCTGGCGCGATCTCGACGCGTTCAATCACGTCAACAATTCCACCTTCCTCACTTACACGGAAGAACTGCGTCTGCATTGGATGTCCGGTATCGAGGGCGCGATGGGCACCGACACCACGATGCCGGTGATGGCCGCATGTCAGGTCAATTACCGGCGCCAGCTCGGCTGGCCGGGCACGATCGTTGCGCAGTTGTACTGCGAGCGTCTCGGTACGACGTCGGTGACCGTCGCCCATCGCATCGTCGATGCCACGGATCACAGCATCGTTTATTGCGATGGCACCACGGTGATGGTGTGGGTCGATAGCGCGAGCGGCAAGCCGGTTCTGGTGCCGGCGGAGATTCGCGAGGCCTGCGCCTAGTCGTGCCCTCACCCCTTGCCCTCTCCCGCAAACGGGAGAGGAGGAGTGATCGCTGCGCTACGCTCAACTTCGTTATTTGATTGGAGCGGGCGCGTCGTCCTGCACACGGAACTCGGCGGTCGCGCCGTCGCCGGATTTTGTATCCAAATGGATTTTTACCCTGTCGCCGGACTTCAGTTCGCGCCTCGGCTGCATCAACATCAGATGCCGGCCGCCTGGCGCGAACACGAGGCGCGCACCCGGCGCGAGCGTGACCTCGCCGAGTGTGCGCATGCGTTCCACACCGTTCTCCTCCAGCGTTTGGTGCAGCGACACGTCGCCGAAATCCTCGCTGTGCGCGCCGCTGATCACGAGCGGTGCATCGCCGCTGTTGCGCAGGATCGCGTAACCCGCCTGCATCATCGCGCCGGGCGGTGCAGTGCGAATCCAGGCGTGCGCGATCTCCAGACGGCCGGCGGCCGCTGCCGTCTGCACCGAGCCGGCGACGAGAAGAAACGCAAGCATGAACCAACGCAAACGTATTGCTCTCACGCCACGTTCTCTTTATAGATTTCCCGGTATCATAACGTGCATGCCATCCACTGCACGGACTGCGACCATGCGCCACGGCACACTCAGCGCTCTTGTCGCGCTCGCCTGTACGGCGAGCGCCAGCGCACAGGAAACTACCCCGCGCTACGCGCTCTCCATATACAGCGCGGCGGCGAACAATGGCGATGCGCTATTCGAAGCGGCCGATGCCGACACTGCGGTGTCCGGCGGCTATGCGGTGGTGCGCGACCGCCGCCAATTCGATCTGAAGGCCGGCAGCAACGCGATCGAGATTCACGATGTCGCGCGCTATCTCGATGTATCGGCGCTGAGCGCGCGCGCATTGAACGATACCGATGCGGTCATCGTCAGCCAGCGCTTCGACGATCAGAACCTGTCCTTCGACGCGCTCGTGCAGCGCCAGATCGGCCATCCGGTCGAAATCGCCGGCAATAACGCCAATCCGACCGCGACGCCGATCACCGGCACCCTGCTGTCGAATGTCGGCGGCCTCACCGTGCAACTCGCCGACGGTCGCGTGACCACGGTCACCGACTACAGCCGCGTCACGTTTCCGGATCTGCCCAAGGGCATGTCGGCGAAGCCTTCGCTGCGTTGGGAGGTGAATGCGAAACAGGCCGGCCCGCGCACGTTCGAAATCGTTTATCCGACCCAGGGCATCGCCTGGCGCGCGGAATACAGCGGCTGGATCGCCACCGGCAACGACTGCAAATTGAACCTGGCCGGCTGGGCGCTGATCGCCAATCGCAGCGGTGCAAACTATCGCGGCGCGCAGATCAAGCTGATTGCGGGCACGCCGAATCGCGTCATGCGTGCGACTCAGCCGCGGCCAATGCTGATGGCGAAGGCAGCGGGTGCCGCGCGCGCCAACAGCGCAGAGGACAGCGGCACGGTCGGCGACTACCACGAGTACACCGTCGATACGCCGCTCGATATCGGCGACAACAGCCTGCAGCGCGTCGCGTTGTTCCCGGAGCAGGCGCTGGCCTGTCAACGCCAGTATCTGTTCGAGGCGACGAATTTCCGCGCAAATTCTTCGATGGCGCCGATCACCGATCGCGGCTACGGCGCCGCCGATGCGCCGCCGGTGCGCTCGACGCTCGCGTTCCGTATCGATCGTCCCCTGCCTGCGGGCCGCGTGCGCATGATCGAATCGTCATCTTCAGGATCGGCAACCGACGGTGCGCCCGAATTCGTTGGCGAGGACCAGATCGGGCATACGCCGAAGAACGAACCGATCGTGCTGCAACTCGGCGATGCGTTCGACCTGCGCGGCGAACGCCGCCAGACCGACTACCAGATCAACAAGGACCAGCACAGCCTCAACGAAACTTTTGCGCTGCGCCTGATCAATGCGGGCAGTGCGGCCAGGAACGTGGTCGTGCGCGAGCATCTGTATCGATGGACGCAATGGAATATCGTGCAGGCCTCGGCGAAGTACGAAAAGAAGAACGCCGATACGGTCGAATTCAAACTCGATGTGCCGGCCAGTGGCGAGGTGACCCTGAGCTACACCGTGCAGTATCAATGGACGGAGTCGTTCAAGTAGACGGCTGAACAGGTCGCTCATCATTCGGGCATGAGTTGTCGGAACCACAACTACAAATTTGGAAACATCGATGCTCGATCTGATCCGTCACGGCGAAATTCTTGAACTCAATCTCGCGCGGCCGCCCGCGAATGCGCTCGATCCCGAGCTGGTCGGCAAGCTGCGCGTGGCGATCGAGTCCGCGCCGGCACACGGTGTGCGCGCGCTGCTGCTCAGCGGTCGTCCGGGCATGTTCTCGGCCGGACTCGACGTGCCCGTCTTGCTGCGACTCGATCGCAACGGCATGACCGCGTTCTGGCACGAGTTCTTCGGACTGTGCGCGGCGCTGGCGCGGTCGCCGATTCCGATTGCCGCGGCGATCGGCGGACACAGCCCGGCCGGTGGCGCCGTGCTGGCAATCTTCTGCGACTACCGCGTGATGGCGAACGGCCCGTTCAAGATCGGCCTCAACGAAGTGCAGATCGGCCTCAGCGTCCCCGGAAATATACAATTTGCCTTGCGCCGTCTGGTCGGCACCTACCGTGCCGAACGCCTGCTCGTGGTCGGCGCGATGGTCGACGCCAGCGAGGCGCTGCGCGTCGGATTCGTCGACGAAGTCGTCGAGCCCGAACAGGTCGTGCCGCGCACACGCGAGTGGCTCGAAGGTCTGCTCAAGTTGCCCGCGCAGGCGATGACGAACACGCGCCACATCGCACGCGCGGATCTGGCCGAAGTATTTGCCGATGCGCGGGCATTCGCGATCGATGAATTCGTCGACGCCTGGTTCTCCGCGGAATCGCAGGCGACGCTGAAAGCGCTGGTCGCGCGGCTCAAAGGCGGCAAGTAGCGCCTCAGCCGCGCTCGATCGGGTTTCCCGGATCGGCGATCCAGCCGCTCCACGACGGCGCGTAGATGCGCGAGCCGGACAGGCCGGCGTGCGCAAACGCGAGCAGGTTGTGACAAGCGGTCACGCCGGAACCGCAGTGGTGGATCACCGTGTCGGGTGTATGCGCGCCGAGCAGTGCGTCGATCTCCGCGCGCAACACAAGCGCGGATTTGAAGCGCCCGTCGGCCTGCAAGTTTTCGGAAAACGGCCGGTTGCGCGCACCCGGGATATGTCCGCCAACCGGATCGATTGTCTCGTTCTCGCCGCGAAAGCGCGGCGCCGCGCGCGCGTCGACAATCAGCGTCGCCGGATCCTCGCGCAGGCGGTGCAATTGCCCGGTGTATACAATTTCACTCGCGTCGAACTCCACGGCGACAACGGTCTGCTCGCGGGTCGCTGCCTGCGCATTCAGCGGCAATCCTGCGGCCTTCCATGCAGCCAGCCCGCCATCCAGCACGGCGATTTCGCGCGCACCGACAAGACCCAGCATCCACCACAGGCGCGCAGCCGCAAGCGCCCCGTTGGCATCGTCGTAGGCGACGACGCGCGTCTGCGGCGTCCAGCCCCAGCGGCCAAGCAACGCGCAGAACGCCGCCGCATCGGGCAACGGATGACGACCAAGACCGGGCTTGGACAGATCCGACAGATCGCGGTTGAGATCCGCATACACGGCACCGGGGACATGCGCCTGCGCGTAGTCGCGCGCGCCGCGAGCGCTGTCGGCCAGATCGAAGCGGCAGTCGACGATCAGCAGATCGTTGCCCTGCGCCGCAAGCTCCTGCGCGCCGATCAACGTGGCGAGTTTCATGCGCCAGCCTGCATGCGCAGGATCAGGTTGAGCAGCATCGCGGCAGTCGCTCCCCAGATGCGCTGGTCGGCATAGACGAATTCGGAAATCTCGCGCACGCGACCCTGATACTGCATGCGCAGCGCGTGCCGGTTGGCCGGATCGAGGAAGAATCCCAGCGGCACTTCGAACACCTGCGCGACTTCGCGCGGATCGGGTGTGGCTTGATAATCGGGATCAAGCCAGGCCACGACCGGCGTGATGCAATAACTGCTGATCGTCTCGAAGGCGTCGAGATAGCCGATCGGTTCGATCAGCCCCGCGTCGATGCCGATTTCCTCGCGCGTCTCGCGCAGCGCCGTGGCCAATGCGTCGGCATCGCCGGGCTCGACCCCGCCGCCCGGGAAACTCACCTGTCCGGCGTGCTGGGCGAGCTGCTCGTTGCGGCGCGTGAACAGCACGCGTAGATCGTCATCGCGCTCGACCATCGCCACCAGCACGGCGGCGCCACGGCGCGGCCCGGGGCCGAGCAGATCGCTCAGTTCAGCATGATTCCAGCCCGGTGCGGCCGGCACATCGTCGAGTGAACGCACGCCGCGCAGCACGCGCTCGCGCAGAGTTGCGGCGGTCGCGCTCACGCTCGTAATCACGTTGGGGGTTTTCCCTCGGCGCGCAGCGGCAGCGCGTGATGCATCAGCTGCGCACGCTCGTGATCACTCAACGAGCCCCAGCGCGCTATTTCGTCGATCGAGCGATGGCAGCCCTGACAGAATCCGCTCGCGTCGAGCACGCAGATGCCGATGCACGGCGTGAGGATCGGTTTCTGGACACTCGACGACCACATTTCAGCTAGCCCTTGAAACATCAACGCCGCGACGGGCGCGGCGTTGATCTTGTTCTCTCATGCAAAACACCGCCGTTGCTTACGGCTTGGTATCCATCAGCTTCATGTCGAACACCATCACTTCGTTCGGGCCGACACGACGGCCGTCGCCGCGTTCGCCATAGGCGAGCTCGGGCGGCACGAAGATGCGCCAGTAGTCGCCGACTTTCATCAGCGGGATGACTTCCTGCCAACCCTTGATCACCGAGTCGACCTTGAACTTGAATGGTTCGCCGCGCGCGAACGAACTGTCGAGCTCCAGACCGCTGGTCAGCGAGCTGCGGAAGTTCACCGTCACGTCGCTCTGCAGGGTTGGATGCTTGCCGGTGCCTTCTTCGATCACCAGGTACTGCACGCCGCCGGGCGTCGTGGTCACGCCCTTCTTCGTCTTGTTCTCGGCGAGGAAGCGCTGACTCTTGGCCTTGTTGTCCGCGGCCATCTTGTCGAACTCGCCCTTGGCCTGCGAATAAACCTGATACTGCATGCGCGTCAGCACGTCGCGCATCGTGTCTTCCGACACCGTCGGCTGACGCTTGGCGTAACCGTCCTGCATCGCCTTGATGACCTGGTTCAGATCGATATCGATCTTCTTCTCGAGGAAATCGTTGCCGATCTGGAAACCGATCGCATAGGAAAGATTCGGTTTGTCCGCAGCGGTCAGCGGCGCCGGCGGTTTCTGCTGCTGTTGGGCTGCCGCGCCCTGCGGCGCGGTCGCCGCGGCGGTGCTGCCACCCTGAGTGTTCTGGGCGAACACCGATCCTGCGGCGAGCATAGCGGCCGCCGCAATAGTCCAACGCAAACTCATGCAAACCTCCAATGGGAAACGCGTATTTCATCGACCGTGTCGACGCTGGCGTCGGCAGGGCTCGGTACCAAAGCCCGGCAGTTTAGCGCAAGCCGCCGTGCTCCGGCCAGCGATACTACAGTTGCCGGCTGAACCGGGGCTGTTCGGCGCGCCGCGATCCGACCATTCGAGGCACGGATTAGGTGTTCCGCCTGCCTGCTATGATCGCCGCCCATTCCTCGTCGCGAGCCCGGCCATGGCCTACCGCAACCTCAGCATCGACGATCGCGGCGCGGTCCGTCGCATCACCATCAACCGCCCGGACAAACTCAACGCGCTCAATCGCGAAACGATCGACGAGTTGTATCTCGCGTTCACCCAGGCGCGGCACGACGACAGCGTGCGCGTCGTTGTGCTCGCCGGCAGCGGAGAAAAAGCCTTCGTTGCCGGCGCCGATATCGGCGAACTGGCCACTCTGACCCCGCTGCAGGCGCAAGAGTTCTCGCGTCGGGGCCAGGCGATGATGCTCGGCGTCGAACGCCTCGGCAAACCGGTGATCGCGCGCATCCAGGGCTTCGCCCTCGGCGGCGGTCTGGAACTGGCGATGTGCTGTCATCTGCGCATCGCCAGCGACAAGGCGCGCGTCGGTCAACCGGAAATCAACCTCGGTCTGATCCCAGGATTCGGCGGCACGCAGCGTCTGTTGCGTCTGGCCGGCCGTGCCGCCGCACTGGAGCTGTGCCTGACCGGCGCGCCGATCGATGCGGCGCGCGCCTACTCTCTCGGGGTACTCACGCGTGTGGTCGCAGCGGACCAACTCGACGCGGAAATCGATGCGCTCGCCGACCAGCTCGCCGCGAGCGCGCCGCATGCGCTGGCCGGCATTCTCGACACGATCTTGGTCGGCGGTGAAAACGGTATCGAAGCCGGACTCGACTATGAGGCGCAGGCGTTTGGCCTGTGTTTCAGCAGCGCCGATATGCGTGAAGGCACGCAGGCGTTTCTCGAACGGCGCAAACCGGTGTTCAGCGGGAAGTAGAGCCTTTTTCGACAGCCTATTCGTGATTTCCGCGATACTTTTTCTCACCCGCGGTCACGCGCATGCCGAGGCGATTCTGCGGTGTCGGCAGCGGACAGGTGGCGAACGGCGTGAACGCGCATGGCGGGTTGTAGGCCTTGTTGAAATCGAGCACGACCTTGCCGTCCTTCGGCGGATCGGTATACAAAAAGCGCGCAGCGCCATAGGTTTCCTTGCCGCTGGTACGGTCGGCGAAGACCAAGAACAGATTGGTGTCGCCCGGAGTCTCGATCGACGGTTCAAGGCGCCAGGTCTTGCCGTCGCGTTCGAACACCGCGGCGCCGGGCACCACGGTTTTCTCAATCTGGCCAATGATATTTGCCTGCTCGACTTCATGCGGCGGATTGTAGGCCTCCCACTTCGCCTCGATGCGCCAGCTCGGGTCGATGGCGAAATTATCGACGCCGAGGAAATGCGTGCGCGTCGGCGCCGCGCTGTCCTTGATGCGCAGGCCGAATTTATCGCCGCGCTGCACGAGGAAAAAATTCACCGTGGAAAAACTCACGGCGGTCGGCTTTTCGTGGCTGTCGTCGAGAAGCGCCGCGCCCGATTTTTTTTCGCCGTCGATCTTCGCATCGGCGCGCGGATTCAGCGACAACGTCGCCCTGCCGCGATCGAGCATGATCGTGCCCAGATGCGCGGGCGCCTTGGCGATGACGATCGCATTGTCCTTCGCCGAACCGATCCTGTTCGCGCCGTCCTTGAGCCAGTCGAGGCCAACCAGCGTAAGCCAGCCATTCGGCGACTTGAGCCGTTCGGTGCGGTGCGCGCGCCAGTCCTGGATCTGCTTGCGATAAGCGGCGCTGTCGTCCGCCGAGGTCGGCGCAGCGCCGACGCCTGCGCTGAAAAGCACAGCCAGCAGAATGGTTGTAATACGTCGCATGGTCAAGACCTGCATAAGTTCACAAATAAACACACGTTCATTCAGCGACCGCGCAGAAACATGCGATCGAGTTCGGCGATCGACATCTGTACCCAGGTCGGACGACCATGATTGCATTGGCCGGAACGTTCGGTCGCTTCCATCTCGCGCAACAATGCGTTCATTTCCGGCAAAGTCAAGCGTCGGTTTGCGCGCACCGAGCCGTGGCAGGCCATCGTCGAAATCATCTCGTTGCGCGCCTCATCGAACCGGCTCGAACTGCCGTGGGTCAGCAGATCGCCGAGGACGTCGCGCACGAGACCGCCGACATCCGCGCCTTCGAGCAGGCCGGGATAACGCTTGATCGTCACGCTCTGCGGCCCGCTGCGCACGATTTCGAAACCGAGCGCCGCAAGATCCTCGACATGTTCCTCGGCACAGGCCGCTTCGCGCTCGCTCACCGCCAGCGCCAATGGCACGAGCAGCAATTGCGCGCGAATGCCGTCTGCGGTCTGCGCCGCTTTCAACTTTTCGTAAGTAACGCGCTCGTGCGCCGCGTGCATATCCACGAGGATCAGGCCTTGCGCGTTCTCGGCGAGGACATAGATTCCGGCCAGCTGCGCAAGTGCGTACCCGAGCGGCGGGATGTCTGCATCGCCATTCGGCAATCCGGCATTGCCTTCCGAAGTGGACTTTTGCGCAATATCCACAATGCGCTCTTTTCCCACCGAGCCAGCGAGAAGTGCGAGGTAATCCGCAACCGGTTCGCGCACGCCGAATCCGAGGCCAGCTTGTTTGCGCCAGGCGGAAGCGCCGGCATTCGTTGCCGCGGTCATGCCCGGATGGGCCAGTGCTGCCGGCAACGCTCCTGCAGGCAAGGAAGCAACCGCTCCCGCGCGCGTCTGCGCCAGCGCTTCGTGCAGGGTGCGATAGAGAAAATCGTGCACCAGCCGGCCTTCGCGAAAACGCACTTCGGACTTGGCCGGGTGCACGTTCACGTCGACGATCGCCGGATCGAGATCGAGAAACAGCACGTACGCCGGATGGCGTCCGTGAAACAGGACGTCGGCATAAGCCTGGCGCACGGCGTGCGCGACGATGCGGTCGCGCACGAGACGGCCATTGACATAAAAATACTGTTGATCGGCCTGGCTGCGCGACGCGGTCGGCAAGCCAACCCAACCGGACAAATGCAGGCCTGCGGCGGCATGCGCGATGCGCAGACTGTGCGCGGTAAAATCCTCACCGAGGATGTCTGCAATGCGCGCAGTGAGCGCAACTTCGCTGTCCGCCGGACGCAGCAGGCGCGCCGGTTTGCCATTGTGTTGCAAGCGGAATTCGATCTGCGGGCGCGCCAGCGCCAACGACTTGATCAGCTCGTCGATGTGTCCGAACTCGGTGCGTTCGGCACGCAGGAATTTGCGCCGCGCCGGCACGTTGTGGAATAGATCGCGAACCTCGATCGTGGTGCCCGGCGGATGCTGTGCGGGCCGCGCCGGCGACGTGCGGCCGCCTTCGATCTCGATGCGCCAAGCCGCGTCCGCCGCGCGTGCGCGCGAGGAATCATCCTTGGCGATCACTTCGCGAGAGCGCGAAGTGATGGCAAAACGCGACACCGAAGCGATCGACGGCAGGGCTTCGCCGCGGAAGCCCAAGGTGCGTACGCGTTGCAGATCTTCGAGCGTGGCGATCTTGCTCGTCGCGTGCGGCGCAAGCGCAAGCGCGAGTTCATCGGCATCGATGCCGCTGCCGTCGTCGCGCACGCGGATCAGGCGCGCGCCACCATCCTCGACCTCGATCTCGACGCGCGTGGCACCCGCATCCAGACTGTTCTCGACCAGTTCCTTGACCACGGACGCCGGCCGCTCGATCACCTCGCCGGCGGCGATCTGGTTGACGAGTTCCTGCGGAAGCTGGCGGATATGCGGCATGAGCTGCACGCATGATAACGAATCGAGCGCAGGATTTTTTATCGCGAGGGACGCACGGGTACAAGTCAATCCGTCTACGCTGTGCCAATCCCCACTTCGGCCTACGAGCGTGGTCCGCGCGCAACGGCAACGCTGTCTTCATCCAGATCGTCGGCATTGGCCGCCGCGGGTTTGCGCGAAGCGAGACGCTCCGGCCGATTCTTTTCTGCATTCACCGCGAACAAGGTGCCCGGCGGCGGCGCGGTCTGGAAATAATTGCGCACGCCGTTGAGGATCGCGCTAGCGAGTTGCTCACGCTTCTCGGCATCGTTCAGGCGCTTTTCTTCCAGCGGATTGGTGATGAACGCGGTTTCGACCAGGATCGAGGGCACGTCCGGTGAGCGCAGCACGACGAAGTTCGCCTTCTCGACATAGCCGCGATGGGTCGGCCCGAGCTTGGCCAGCGCCTGCAGCACTTGTTGCGCGACCACGCCGCTGGCTTCCAGCGTCGCACCCTGCGACAGATCGAGCAGAACCGCAGCCAGCGTGTTGTCTTTCTTGTCGAGCTTCACGCCGCCGACCAGGTCGGCGTTGTTCTCGCGATCGGCGAGGAAACGTGCCGCCTCGCTGGTCGCACCGCGCGGCGACAGCATCCACACCGACGAGCCGCGCGCGTCACTGGAAGTGAACGCATCCGCGTGGATCGAGACGAACAGATCGGCCTTGACCTCGCGCGCCCTGCGGTAGCGATCTTCCAGCCCGACGTAGTAGTCGCCGTCGCGCGTGAGCACGCCGCGCATGCCCGGCTGTTTTTCCAATTGGCGCTTGAATTCGCGCGCCACCGCCATCGTAATGTTCTTCTCGCGCGTGCCGCCGCTGCCGATCGCGCCGGGATCATCGCCGCCGTGGCCGGGGTCGATCATCACCACGACATCGCGCGTCTTCACCGGCGGTGTGCGCGCGCTCTTCACGATCGCGGATTTCGACTTGTCCTTCGGGTACAGATCGACGACGAGTCGATAGCCCTGCGTATTGTCCGGCGGCAGCAGAAAACTTTTGGGCCGCACGCCAGCGGCGAGGTCGAGCACGATGCGCACATCGGTCTTCTGCGCCCCGGTACGCACGGACTTGAGCAGGCCCTTGCCGCCCGGCGCGACGAAGCCTTTTGCCAGCTCGGACGCACGGATATCGAGCACGATGCGGTCGGGATTGGCGATTGCAAAAAGCTTGTAGTCGAGCGGACCGGAGACGTCGAACACCACGCGCGTGTACTCGGGGGCAACCGATAGCTGCGCGGTATTGATTTCGGTCGCGCCGGCAAGCCCAGCCGCAGCCAGCGCGAACCCGGCGACGAGCGAACGGATCAAACCATGGCGCGAGATTCCCCTCATACTGCGGATTCAACCGCAGTCGATGAAAAAAATCAAGTTTTTTCGTTGTAAATCCGCTGTCTAGAAGAGATTCCTGAACAAGTACACGAGAATCTGTTTTGACAAACTCACTGCAACTCCCTGTTTGGTTTGCGCAAAACCCCTCAAGTTGCGCTTCCCAATCGAGCCAGCCAGCGCTCGCCGCGCGCCGACCTCGCCTCCATTTCCAAAGCGCGCCTCGCACCTGCATGTGCCAGACGCACGAACAGGTCGGGCTCGGGCAAGGCGCCACCCGCGCGCTCGGGCCATTCCGTCACCAGCAGGAAATGTCCGCTGACAAGATCGGCCAAGCCCAGCCATTCCAGTTCGTCGGGCGCGACGATGCGATACAGATCCAGGTGATGCACGCTGAGATCGCCGGCCATGTACGACTCGATCAGGCTGTAGGTCGGACTCTTGATCCGCTCGCCGACGCCGAGCGCACCAAGCAGCGCGCGCGCGAACGTGGTCTTGCCTGCACCCAGATCGCCGATCAGGTGTATCACGCCGCCCTCACCCACCTGCTGCGCCAAGCGAGCGGCCAAGGCTACGAGTTCGCTTTCATCGAGCGTCGCTGAAAAACCCGCCGCACTCATGCCGTCGACCATTCATTGCGCAAACGCCGCAGCGGCTCGAACAGGTCGCTGGCGATCAGGCCGGCCTCGCCCGCAACCGCTGCGGCATCGCCGGCCTGCGCGTGCAAGGCAACTCCGAGCTGGGCCGCACGCCAGGCGTCGAGACCCTGCGCCAGCAATCCCGCGATGACGCCGGTGAGCACATCGCCCATACCGCCCGTGGCCATGCCGGGATTGCCCCAGGCACAGACCGCCACCTCGCCTCGCGGATTCGCAATCAGGCTACCCGCGCCCTTGAGCACGACGATCGCATGATGGCGCTTCGCCAATTCGCGCACGACCGCAAATCGATCCCGTGCAATCGTTTGCGTATCGGTGTCGAGCAAGCGCGCAGCCTCGCCCGGATGCGGGGTCAGCACGGTCTGTGCCGGCAGGTCCAGGCGTTCGCGTGCGAGCAGGTTCAAGCCGTCGGCATCGAGCACCAGCGGTTTGCCAGCGACGATGGCGGTGCGCCACAGCTCATGTCCCCAAGCGCGCTGGCCGAGGCCGGGGCCGATCGCTACCACGTTCGCGCGCTCGATCAGGGCCTGCAATTCCTGGATGCCCGCCACCGCGTGCGCCATCAGTTCGGGGCGCGCCGCGTTCAGCGCCGTGATGTGTTCGGCTTGCGTCGCCACGCTGACCAGACCCGCACCGACGCGCAGCGCGGCCTCGCCTGTCAGCCGGATCGCCCCGCCCATGCCGATGTCGCCGCCGATCGCGAGCACATGGCCGAACGCGCCCTTGTGCGCATCGCGCGGACGCGGGCGCAGCCATCCGCGCAAAACAGCCATGTCGAGCAGGTGCGCGTCACCAGGTGAGCTGGTATACATTTCCATCAGCAGACCAAGCGTATCGAGCGCGGTATTGCCGGCGTAGCTGGTTGCCACGCCGGTATACAGTCCGCGCTTGCGCGCGATGAAGCTGAGCGTCGCAGTGGCACGCACCGCGACTCCCGGCACGTCGCCTGAATCGGCATTCGCGCCCGAAGGCACATCGAGCGCAAGCACGGGGCGGGCACAGGTGTTGATGCGTTCGACCCACTCGCGTGCATGGCCTTCGAGTGGGCGCGACAAACCGATGCCGAATAGCGCATCGACATAAAGATCGGCCTGCGGCCAGACTGCGTCCGCGGCGAGCACATCACCGCCGATCGCATGCCAATCCGCCAATGCCTGCGCCGCCTCGCTGCCAGCCGGTGGCGGCGCAAGCGCGAGCACCTGCACATTGAGCCTGGCCTCGCGCACGAGTCTGGCCAGCGCATAACCGTCGCCGCCGTTATTGCCGCTGCCGCAGACCACGACGATGCGTTGCGCGTCGGGCCAGCGTCGGCGCAGAAAATTGAAAGCCGCAAACGCGGCACGCTGCATCAGCACGTAGCCGGAGATGCCCAGGCGTTCGACCGCCGCGCGTTCCAGCGCGCGCACTTGCGCAACCGTATACAAATCCGTATTCATCGGCGAATTATACTTGGCGGCATCGTTCCTGCCTTTGTGAGCCCATTTGAACTCCCCCGCCCGCCAATTGCCGGACTACGCCGATCTCGCGGCGGACATCAAACGCTGGGGCGGCGAGCTCGGCTTTCAGCAGATCGGCATCAGCGCGACCGAACTGGGTGCTGACGAGACGCATCTGTTGAACTGGCTTGCCGCCGGGCGCCACGGCACGATGGACTACATGCAGCGCCACGACAGCAAACGCAGCCGTCCCGCGCAACTGCAGGCCGGCACGCTGCGCGTGGTTTCAGCGCGCATGGACTACGATCCGCCGCAGGCGCGCGACGCCTGGGAAGTGCTCGACGACGCCACGCTTGGCTTCGTCTCGCGCTACGCCCTCGGCCGCGACTATCACAAGCTGCTGCGCGCCCGCCTGCAGAAACTTGCCGAGCGCATCGCGGCGGAAATCGGGCCGTTCGGCTATCGCGCCTTCGTCGATTCGGCGCCGGTGATGGAAAAGGCGCTCGCGCGCAATGCGGGGCTGGGCTGGATCGGCAAGCACACCAATCTGCTCAACCGCGATGCGGGCTCGTGGTTTTTTCTCGGCGAGTTGTATACCGATCTGCCGCTGCCGATCGACGCGCCGGCGAGTGAGCATTGCGGTACCTGCGTGCGTTGTATACAGATTTGTCCGACCCAGGCGATCGTCGCGCCGAATCAGCTCGACGCGCGCCGTTGCATTTCGTATCTGACCATCGAACTGCGCGGCAGCATTCCGCTCGAGTTTCGTCCGTTGCTCGGCAATCGCATCTACGGCTGCGACGATTGCCAGCTCGTGTGTCCGTGGAACAAGTTCGCGCGCAAGAGCGCCGAGCCGGATTTCATCGTACGCCACGGACTCGACAGCCCCTCGTTGATCGCGCTGTTCGGCTGGAGCGAGGAAGAGTTTCTCAAGCGCACCGAAGGTTCTGCGATCCGTCGCATCGGTCATGCATGCTGGCTGCGCAATATCGCCGTAGCACTGGGCAACGCGCCGCATCGCAGCGAGATTGTCGATGCCTTGCTGGCTCGGAAAGATCACGAATCAGAACTCGTACGCGAGCATGTGCTGTGGGCCCTGGAAGCACAGCAACGCAAGTTGACCGGGCTTGGTGGGACTGCGCGCTGAACTTAAGGCTTTGAAAATTTGAGGTACACAGCGACTTGTCGCAAACGATTGTGTCGCGTTTACGCAACAGAGCGCAGCACGTGCGCCCAATTCTCTACGCCCGTCGCTGCGGGTAAGTCATGCAGTGCCAAGCACATCTATAAATATAATGTATTTCAACCACTTATACATTTATTGTGCACAAAAAAAACCCTCAGCTGAAACCAGCGAGGGTTTGTAAGTCAGAGTGACGATTACCAAACATGCGCCCTGCGTGCACTGGGGCAACGAGTTAACGTTGCAGAAATCCCAATGACGGTCGCGAGAATACCACACGAAAAACTTTTTTGCTACAGGTATGCGAACTGGTTCGCTAACGACGCGCCGATCCGCACTCAGCAAGCCAGATTGTCGATCAGACGCGCTCGGCCGAGCCGCGCGGCGATCAGCGCAATCAGACCGCTGCGCACATTGGGCTGGGCCTCAAGTAGATCGTCCGCACGCCGCAGAACGGCATAGTCCGGAAGCAGGCCAGCCGTTTCGAGTCGCTGGCGTGCCTGCGCTTCGATTACGGCGATGTCCTGCCCCGCATTCAGGGCGTCGCGCATCGCACAAAGCGTGCGATAGATCGCGGCCGCGTGTTCGAGCTCTTCGGCGGAGAGATACTGGTTGCGGGAGCTCATGGCCAAGCCGTTCGCCTCGCGCTGGGTCGGCGCAGCGACGATCTCGATCGGCAGGCGCAGATCGCGCACCATGCGCTGTATCACAAGCAGTTGCTGATAGTCCTTGCGCCCGAACACCGCACAATCCGGCTGCACCAGATTGAACAACTTGGTCACCACGGTCGCCACGCCGGCGAAATGTCCCGGCCGCGTGGCCCCTTCAAGCGGCTCGCTGACCGCCGGAACTTCGACGCGCACGCTTTGCATGGAACCGAACGGATACATTTCCTCGACACTGGGCACGAACGCCAGGTCGCAATCGTGCGCCGCCAATCCGTTCTGGTCCTGCGCGAGCGTGCGCGGATAGTTGGCAAAATCCTCGCGCGGACCGAACTGGGTCGGATTCACGAATATGCTGGCGACCACGCGGTCGGCATGCTTTTGCGCAAGTGTAATAAGCGAAAAATGCCCATTGTGTAAATTTCCCATCGTCGGCACGAGACCGATGCGCGCGCCTTCGCGCCGCCACGCGGAGATTCTTGCGCGCAATTCCACGGCCGTGGTGAGCGTTTCCATCGTTTTATCGAACCGTTTTCAGAATGAGTGTTCGGCGGCAGGGAACGCGCCGCTGCGTACGGCCTTCGCATACGCTCTGATCGCATCGGCGACGGAACCCTGGCCGGCGAGAAAGTCCCTGGAAAAACGCGGGCGCTTGCCCGGCGTAATGCCGAGCATGTCGTAGATCACCAAGACCTGACCGTCGCAATCCGCGCCGGCGCCGATGCCGATCGTCGGAATCTGCAGCTGCGCGGTGATTTGTCGGGCCAGTGCCGCGGGTACGCATTCGAGCACCAGCAGCGCGGCGCCGGCCTGCTCGACGGCCCTGGCGTCGGCGAGCAGACGCTCGGCCGCCGATTTGCCCTTGCCCTGGACGTGGTAGCCACCCAATTTGTGTACCGACTGCGGCGTGAGTCCCAGGTGCGCGCATACCGGAATCTGGTGACGGTCGAGCGCTCGGATCACGTCGAGTACATAGTCCGCACCTTCGAGCTTGACCATCGCTGCGCCGCCTTCGGCAAGCAGGCGCGCGGACGAACGCAGCGCCGTGTCCGCATCACGAAACGTCATGAACGGCAGATCGGCGATCAGCAAGGCCGTGTGCGTGCCGCGCGCGACGGCGGCGGAGTGATAGACCATCTCGTCCAGCGTCACCGGCAGGGTGCTTGCGCGCCCCTGCACGACCATGCCGAGCGAATCGCCGACCAGCACCGAATCGACGCCGCCGAGTTCGCACTGCGCGGCGAAGCCCGCGTCGTAGGCGGTCAGCATGACGATCTTCTCGCCGCGCGTTTTCATTTCGCGCAGGCGCGGCACCGTGACCTTGTCGCCTGCTGGTTTTTCACGTGTCGCGGCGATTTTCGTATTCGACACCATCGGGCGACTCGTAGCGGAGGGGCTAGTATTCGTGCGGCTGGAATCGATCGCACACTACCCGTGCGAGGCGCGCAGGGTAAAGCAATCGACTCGGATATGCGAGCGCGCAGCGCCTGATTCAAGCCGGCCAGCAGCCGCTCAGACCGCGGCCAGCATCCGGCACCCCGATGCATCGACCCGCGCCAGCAAGGTATCGACCCTGCCCTGCCCCGGCACATCGAGTAGCGGCGCGATTTCGGCCAACGGCACAAGCACGAAGGCGCGCTCATGCAGGCGCGGATGCGGCACATGCAGACCGGGTTCATCGATACGCGCATCGGCGTAGAGCAAAAGGTCCAGATCGAGCACGCGCGGGCCGAAACGTACGTCGTCGCGCTGGCGTCCGAATTCCTGCTCGACGCCCAGCAGCGCCTGCATCAACCCACGCGCATCCAGTGAAGTCTCAAGCGCGGCGGCCGCGTTGACGAAGTCCGGTTGATCCAGATAGCCCCAAGGCGCGGTGCGGTAAAGGTGCGAGCGCGCCACAACTCGCGTGCGGGGGAGCCGGTCGAGCGCTGCGAGGGCGCGTTCGACCTGAACGTCTGGCGCTGCGAGATTGCTGCCGAGACCGACATAGGCGACGACCATGACGATGCCGCCCTACTCCGCCGTTGGCGATGCGCCTGCGGACGCATCCGGCCGGCGGCGACGGCGGCGTGGACGCTTCTTCGGCGCATCCGTGATATCCGCAACAGCCTCCGCATCCGCCGCGTCGGCTTGCGTCGGTACGAGAGTGCCCAGCTGCGCCGCGAGGGCGTCGTGTCCCGCGGTCTGCGCCTGTGTCCACCATTCGCCCAGTTGCGCAAGCTCGGGGCTTTCGTCGGCGCGCAACAGCAGAAAATCATAGGCCGCGCGAAAACGCGGATGCGCGAGCAGGCGAAACACGCGCTTCTTCTGACGCAACTCGAAGCGCGGCTGCAACAGCCAGATTTCGTGCATCATCACGCCGAAGCGGCGCGGGATCGCGACGTGCCTGGTTTGTTCGGTCATCACCTGTTGGCTGACGCGCTGCCAAGCCAGGGTGGCATCGACGCCCTTGGCGATTTCACGATCGACCTGTGCGCGCAGCGGCCCCCAGAGCAGGATCGCGAACAGAAATGCCGGGGTCACCGACTTGCCTTCGGCGATGCGTGCATCGGTGCCGGCAAGACCGCGTTCGATCATTGCGCGGAAAGCGCCGCCACCACGGAAGGCCAGCGCGCGCGCGGTCAGCGGAAACACGTCGGCGAGCAAGCCGGAACTATCCAGCGCATGGAAACTTTTCAGGCCGCTGCCGGCGAGAAACAATTTCAGCGATTCGTCGAACAGCCGTGCGGGTGGCGCCTGCAGCAGCAACTCGCCAAGCTCGTCGAACGGCGCGCGCGCTTCCGGCGCGATACTGAAATCGAGTTTGGCGGCGAGGCGCACCGCGCGCAGCATGCGCACCGGATCCTCGCGATAGCGCTGCACCGGATCGCCGATCAGACGCAGTTCGCGCCGCGCAAGGTCCTCATAGCCGCCGACGTAATCGCGCACGGAAAAATCGGCGATGTCGTAGTACAGTGCGTTGACGGTGAAGTCGCGACGCACTGCGTCTTCCTCGATGCTGCCGTAGACGTTGTCGCGCACGATGCGTCCATCGACGACATGGCGATCTCCGCTGCCGTCGTCGCTGGAGCCGCGAAACGTCGCGACTTCGACGATCTCGTTGCCGAACACGACATGGGCGAGGCGAAACCGCCGGCCGATCAGACGACAGTTGCGAAACAGACGCTTGACGTCTTCGGGCGTCGCGTTGGTGGCAATATCGAAATCCTTGGGCCGCCCGCCGAGCAGCAGGTCGCGCACCGCGCCGCCGACCAGATGCGCGGCGAACCCTGCCTCATTCAGTCGATAGAGCACGCGCAGCGAAGCCGCGGAAATGTTTTTGCGCGAGATGGAGTGCTGCTCGCGCGGGACGATGCGTAGATGCACCGGGACGGCGGGAGGGTTCGAAGTCGGGACAGCTTGAGTCATTCGTTATTTTCGTTATGTGCGCGGCGGATCGATCTTTGTTGCGACCGGCCAAACCGCTATACTACCGCCCGCGCCGGATTTACCCAATCCGGCGTTTTGGATTGCCATCGATCAAACCCCGCTCCCTTCGTCTAGTGGCCCAGGACACGGCCCTCTCAAGGCTGGAACACGAGTTCGAACCTCGTAGGGAGCGCCAAAAACCGTCATACAAGCTGCTGCGCTCGGCGGCTGACGCCCGTACGGTGCTCGGAAGATGTATTCGTGCGTTCATCCATGAACGCGAAGATCACAAAGCGACCATCCTTGGCCGCACTTCTCTGTCAAAAGAAGAAAAGAAGCAAGCATGCCATTCGTCGTCACCGAAAACTGCATCAAGTGCAAGTACACCGACTGCGTGGAAGTGTGCCCGGTGGATTGTTTTCACGAAGGCCCGAACTTCCTGGTGATCGATCCGGAAGAATGCATCGACTGCACCTTGTGCGAACCGGAATGTCCGGCGAACGCGATTTTCCCCGAAGACGACGTGCCGGCGGGCCAGGAACACTTCGTCAAGCTCAACGCCGACCTGGCCAAAGGCTGGCCGGTGTTGACCGTACGCAAGGACGCGCCCGCCGACGCCAAGGAATGGGACGGCAAAGCGGACAAGCTGCCTTTGTTGGAGCGTTGAGCCGAAGCGCCGAGGCGCAGCGTCAGCGTCGCAATTCCCACCCTCAGGACATGCGTTCGCGCAATACCTCGATCACGCGGCGTGCGGCAGCGGACGCGGATTTATCGTTCGCATTGCCGATCACGCTGACGCGCGCGCCGCCGTTGTCTTCACTGACATTGATGCGCAACGCGCTGGTCGCCTGCTGCGTCCTGGCCTGCGCGCTGCTACCGCCGCTGCCGCCAAACGGGTGCAGGACGCGCGCGTACCAGTGGTGTTCGGGTGCCGGTGGCGCTTCCACGGTCGTCACTGTGCCGTTGAAATCCATGGTGTAGCTGCGACCGGCCTCGTCGCGGCTGGTCAGCGCGCCGATCTGCGCACGATCGAGCGCCAGACCGACGCGCTGCCAGGTGTGTTCGACCGAATCGGCGACATGCAAGTCGGCGCCTTGCGCGCTCGCGGCCGCACTCGGCGACGCGGCGCTCGGCGCAGTCTGCGTGGTTCCTGCAGCAGCCGGTGCGCTGGCAGCGCCTGGACCGGGCACGACCAGTTCCTTCGAACTCGACGGCGTGTCCAGATCGGGTGGGACTTCGAGCGGACGCGTTTCCTGCGCCCCCTTGTAGTAGTCCACGCGATCGCGATGAAACCAGCTGCAGCCGCTGAGCAGCGAGCCGGCAATGACGAGCGCCGGTAAAGACCAGCGAATTAGGGAGTGACGCTTCACGGTTACATCCTGAGCCAAGAATTGGGAGACAAGTTTAAGCGGCGCTGCTGTGCCGCGGCTGAACCGCGGCGGTCAATTGCGTCAGTTCGCCGACCACGCGCAACGCGCGCTCGTGATGCTGCGCGGACAGCGGCAGCATCGGCAGACGCAGCTCGCCGGTACCGATGCCGATCGCGTGCAGACACCATTTGAGCGGAATCGGATTCGATTCGACGCCCAGTAACTCGTACAGCGGCGTCAGCGCAGCGTTCAATTCCCCGGCGCGCGCGGCATCGCCCGCGAGCGCGGCATCGCAGAGTGCGCGGAACTGTACCGGCGCGAGGTTCACGGCGACGGAAATCACGCCTTCGGCGCCGGCAAGCAACGCCTGCATGCCGGTCGGGTCGTCGCCGCTCAAAATGCTGAATTGTGGATTTTTCAACTTGACCACTGCGGCGATGCGCTCGGCATCGCCGCGCGCCTCCTTGATGCCGACGATGCGCTCGTGCGCGGCGAGTTTCGCTGTCGTCTCCGGCAACAGATCGCAACCAGTGCGTCCGGGCACGTTGTACAGCATCACCGGCAGTCCGCCGTGATCGGCGACTTCGCTGAAGTGTCGAACGAGGCCTTCCTGTGTCGGCCGCACGTAGTACGGCGTGACGACGAGCGCCGCATCGGCGCCGAGTGCGTGTGCGCGTTGCGTCGCGGCGATCGTCTTGCGCGTGTTCGCGCTGCCGGTGCCGGCGAGTACCAGCACGCGTCCACCAACGCGCTGCACGGCGAAGCTCAGCAGACGATCGAATTCGGCTGGATCCAGCGCATGCGCCTCGCCGGTCGAGCCGGCTACGACAAGCGCTTGCGTGCCGCCGTCGAGTTGATGGTCGAGCAGACGCGCATAGGCATCCAAGTCCAGCGCACCGCCGCGGAACGGCGTCGCCAGTGCACAGATGCTGCCGATAATTCTCTTCAAGGCGAACCCGCGGGGTTTATGCGAACGGCCGATGTTACTTGCGGGTCTGGGGCGTGGCAAGTATTCTCACAATCCGGCGAGGCCCCTTCGCGCCGATCAGGACGGATTGCATTGACCGACACCGCTCCACGCCCCGCCGCGAACGAAAATTTCCTCTTGATCAGTGCGTTCGCCGCGCACGCCAAATCACCGCTGGTCGCCATCACCAAACGCATCGCCGATTGCGGTTGCAACGTGGCCGAATCGCGCGTCGCCGCGCTGGGTCAGGACGTTTCCGTGATCGTGCTCGTGCAAGGCCCGTGGGATGCGATCGCCAAGCTCGAATCGGCACTCGCGCGGCTGGAGCGCGACGACCAGTTGCGCATCGCCCACTACCGCACTGGCGCGAAGGCCTCGCAGTCGAATCTGCTGCCCTACGTCGTCGAAGTCGTGGCGGCGGACAAGCCCGGCATTCTTCATCAGCTCGCGGAGTTCTTCGTGCGCCACGAGATCAGCATCGAGCAATTGCAATCCACGCGCTATCGCGCGATGCAGACCGGCGCGGACATGTTCTCCGCACAGATCACGGTCGGCATACCCGCGAACACGCACATCGCGGCGCTGCGCGATGATTTTCTCGAATTCTGCGACGGGCTCAACCTCGACGCGATCATGGATCCGATGAAGTATTGAACCGCGCACGAGTATCGCGATGAAGACAGGCGACAAGATTCCCGACCTTTCCGGCGCCGGCACCAGCGGCGAAATTTCCCTGCGCAAGCTCGAGGGTAAATTCATCGTTGTATATTTCTACCCGAAGGACAACACCACCGGCTGCACGCGCGAGGCGCAGGATTTCCGCGATCTGCAGAAGGACTTCGGCAAACGCGGCGCGATCGTGCTTGGCGTATCGCGCGACTCGCTCAAGTCGCATGAGGGGTTTCGCAAGAAACAGACGTTGTCCTTCGATCTCGTTGCCGACGCCGACGAAACCTGGTGCCGCGCCTTCGATGTGATTCACGACAAAGTGCTGTACGGCAGACACTATCTCGGCGTCGTGCGCAGCACGTTCCTCATCGGTCCCGACGGGCGCCTGCTGCGCGAATGGCGCGGAGTGAAGGTGCCCGGCCATGCCGCGGCCGTGCTCGATGCGCTGGATGCCGAGCGCAAGTGACGTACCTCCCTGCAACAAATCCACCGCAGACTGCGGTGCGGCTTCTTTCCTTCACAATTCCACCACGGTGACTTCCGCATGACCCGAGGCAAGCGCATTTACGTGCTCGACACCAACGTGCTGATGCACGACCCGACTGCCCTGTTCCGCTTCGAGGAACACGACGTGTTCCTGCCAATGACCGTGCTCGAGGAACTCGATGCGGGCAAGAAGGGCACATCGGAGGTTTCGCGCAACGTGCGCCAGGTCAGCCGCTTCATCAACGAACTGATCGAGCACGGCGATGCCAAGCACATCGACCAGGGGCTCGAACTCAGGCTGCCAAAGAGCCTGCAGCTCGATCGCCCCGCTGGAGTTGGACGTCTATACTTCCAGACGCAGAATCTGGTTCCGATCAACGGCGCGGCAAAAAAGAAGCATGTGCCGGACAATCTCATTCTCGCCTCGATCCTCGATCTGCGCGAGCAGAAACCCGACGTACCGGTCGTGCTGGTGTCGAAGGACATCAACCTGCGCATCAAGGCGTCGATTTACGGGATTGCGGCCGAGGACTACGAAAACGACCGCGCGATCGACGATTTCAGCCTGCTGCCGGCGGGCCACCACCAGCTGACTGCGGATTTCTGGGATCGCCATCCGGAAGTGCGCTCGTGGTCGGAGCGCGGGCATACCTTCTACGAAATCAAGCTGCGCAAGGACGAAAACTGGTACCCGCAGGAATTTGTATACCTTCCCGGCGACAACGAAATCGAATTGCGCGTGCTGCGCATTCATGATGGTCTCGCCACCCTGCAAATCATCGACGATTTCCGCAGCGGATCGCACGCGGTCTGGGGCGTGTCCGCGCGCAACCGCGAGCAGAATTTCGCGCTCAACGCGCTGATGGACCCGGACATCGATTTCGTCAGCCTGCTCGGTACCGCGGGTACCGGCAAGACCCTGCTCGCGCTTGCCGCGGGACTTGCGCAGACCATGGACCAGCAGCGCTATCGCGAAATCATCATGACTCGCGCGACCGTCTCGGTCGGCGAAGACATCGGTTTCCTGCCAGGCACGGAGGAAGAAAAAATGACCCCGTGGATGGGCGCGCTGACCGACAATCTCGAAGTGCTGGCAACGCCGCAGGAAGGGGGCGCATGGGGCCGCGCGGCGACGAACGATCTGCTCGCATCGCGGATCAAGATCCGGGCGATGAATTTCATGCGCGGGCGCACGTTCCTCAATCGCTATCTGATCATCGACGAGGCGCAGAATCTGACACCCAAACAGATGAAAACCCTGATCACACGCGCCGGTCCGGGCACCAAGATCATCTGCCTCGGCAACGTCGAACAGATCGACACACCCTATCTCACCGAGACAACGTCGGGGCTCACTTACGCCGTCGATCGATTCAAGGGCTGGCAGCATTCCGCACACGTGACCTTGCGCCGCGGTGAGCGCTCGCGGCTGGCCGATTACGCATCCGAGATGCTGTAGCCGCACCTGGTTGCGTCGCCCAAAACGAAAAAGGGAGCTATGACGCTCCCTTGCAATGGAATGTTGCGGAAATCAGCGACTCAGAATGTCGTTGTCCACAGACCTTCGACGCGCACCTGGTTGCTCCCGGAACCGCCACTCAGGCTGTAACTGGTCAGCGGCGCGCCGAACAATTGAATCGGCGCGTAAACGCCGAGCAGACGCAGCGTCGAGTTCTGGCCAAATCCGCGCGCAAAACTGAATTCCCAGCTGCGCGAGGAAATATCCGGGGCCAACGCTTGCTGCAACAGCGGCAACGTCGGCAAGGGCTGCTGGCGCGTGGTGTAGCGCAGGCCGAGATCGCCGACAGCTCCCGCGTGCCAGCTCAGGCCCAGCGAGCGCACGATGAGATTTTCCCAGACGAACGAACTGCTCAGGCGGCTGCCGCCCAACTGCGCGAGCAGGCGCGGAGGCAGGCTCGTGCTGATCAGCGGAGCGACATCGCTGTACATGATGCGCTCGACGCCAAGGTCCGCGCGTAGATCAGATGTGATCTTCAAACCCAAGCCAATATTGGTGCTGGCGGGAATGTCGAAACTGCCCGGGCGCACGGACAAACCCTGGTATGTATTGAAGCTGTCCATGTTCACGCGCGACTGATAGCCCACCTGCCAGCTGGCCCAATCGGACAGCGCATGGCTGAAATCAAAACGTGCCGCGGCGCCGAACGCGGTTTCGCCATTGGGAAACTGCGTCGGGGTGAGCAGCGAACCCGCGATCCCGGGCGCACCGGCCAGATCGAATCCTGCCAGGCGTTGATAGGCCAGAATCGCGGCCACGCTGAACGAACTGGACTCGCCAACCTGACGGGTAAACGACGGCGCCACGATCAAACGGCGCAGGCCGGGTGAGTAGTCGGGCAGAAGACTGGACGCTTCCCCCGTTGCGTAAAGCGGCGTGTCGGTGACGTGCGTCGACTGCATCGCCACATGCAGTCCGCTGTCCTGCGACAATGAGGTTTCCGGCAAATGCAGCGCCGGCGAGCGCGACAAGTTCGAACGCCCGCGGTTGAAAACCGACGGCGCCTGGACCACTTCGGCCGGATCGCTCGCCCAGGAAAAATTCGTCTTCAGGCTGCTCAGCGCATAGTCGCGCCAGGTATCGATCAGCCCGGCGGTGTCGGCCAGCTCACCCGCGATCGCGGATGCTGACGTCGCGGATACCGCAGCCGTATCGCTTGCCTTGCGCGTCGGTGTGGACGCGGACGCAAAGCCTCCCGTCAGCGAGAGCCCAAGGGCTATCGCAGCCGCGAGAATTGATTGCCTGGTTCGTGTTTGACGCATAGCCCCCGGACACAAAGAGCTTTGTCGCCCTCTGACCTGGGCGGAATGTTGGCAAAAAAGCTACACTCCGTCAAGCCTTAAGAGAAAGTTAAGATGGCGCTGCAATTGGGAAACTTGTGGGTACCAAGCAACTGCAGCCGCTTCCCCGCGTTGCAATTTAGCAACAGACGACGGATACATCGCGCGTGTCCAATCGCTCCCTGATTCCCTGTGTGTTGAGTATTGCGGGATCGGACTCCGGCGGTTGCTCGGGAATCCAGGCCGACCTGAAGACGTTCGCGGCCCTCGGAGTCCATGGATTGACCGCGATCGCCGCGATCACCGCACAGAACACGCGCACGGTTGAGTCGACACGTATCCTGCCGAGCAGGCTGTTGCTGGCTCAACTCGACGCACTGAGCACGGATTTCCCGATCGCGGCCGTGAAAATCGGCATGCTCGGCAACGCGGCGAACATCCGCGCCGTCGCCCGCTGGCTGCGTGCGCAGCGTCTGCGCAATATCGTGCTCGATCCGCTGCTGATCTCGAGCAGCGGCAGCCGGCTGCTCACGGCGCGCGGCCTGGATGAGTTGCGCAGAACGTTGTTGCCGCTCGCCGACATCGTTACGCCCAACGTCCCCGAAGCCGAAGCCTTGCTTGGATGCCGAATCCGCACCGCGCGCGAAATGCGCGAGGCCGCGCGCGCGCTGCTGCAGGATGGTGCACGCGCGGTGCTGCTCAAGGGTGGACATTTTGGCGACGCAACAGCACGCGTGCGCGACTACTTTATCAACGCAAACTCCGAAACGCGTTTCGAACACGCGCGACTGCCGTTCGAAGCACGCGGTACCGGTTGCACTCTCTCATCCGCGCTTGCCGCTGGACTCGCGCTCAAGCACACGCCATTGCAATCGGCGCGCCGCGCCGAGCGCTATGTGCAATCCTGTCTGCGCCGAGCAACGCCACTGGGGAAAAGCGCGAAGCGCGTGCTGGGCCATATCGAGCGAAGATAAAAGTATAGGTTTATAAACTGGCGCGGCCGCGCACCGTTCGAATTACGCAGCGGGTTTTGCCAGCCGCTCGATCAGCGCATCAGCGAAGCTGTCCGTCGTGCCGGTACCGCCTAGATCCGGCGTCACGCGGTCGCGCGCAGTCAGCGTCGCGCGGATCGCCACGCGCACGCGGTTGGCATGATCCTCCATGCCGAGATGGCCGAGCATCTGGCAGGCGCCAAGCAGCAGCGCGCACGGATTGGCGATGCCCTTGCCGGCGATATCCGGCGCGGAACCGTGCACCGCCTCGAAGATCGCCGCATCCACGCCGATATTGGCGCCGGGCGCGAGACCCAGGCCGCCGACCAGCCCGGCGCACAGATCGGAAATGATGTCGCCGAACAAGTTGGTGGTGACAATCACGTCGAACTGCCACGGGTTCATCACCAGCTGCATGCAGCAGTTGTCGACGATCATTTCGTTGTGCTCGATATCGGGATACTGCGCCGATACCTCGCGCGCGACCTTGAGGAACAGGCCCGAGGTCGACTTCAGGATGTTTGCCTTGTGCATGATCGTGACCTTGCGCCGGCCCGCGCGGCGCGCGAGATCGAAGGCGTAGCGCACGATGCGTTCGGAGCCTTTGCGCGTGACTTTCTGCGTCAGCGTCGCGGTGTCGCCATCGGCGGAAACCTGCTGGCCTTCGCCGATATAGGCGCCCTCGGTATTTTCGCGCACGGTCAGAATATCGATGTTTTCATAGCGCGACTTGGTCGCCGGAAACGAGATCGCCGGACGCACGTTGGCATACAGGTCGAAGCGCCGGCGCAGCGCGACGTTGATCGAGGTGAAGCCTTCGCCGACCGGCGTGGTCAAGGGACTCTTCAGTGCGACACGATGCCCGGCGATGCTCTCGATCGTCGCCGCCGGCAACAGCTCGCCGTATTTTTCCTGCGCGGCGAGACCCGCTTCGACGACCTCGTATTTGAGACCGAGATCGAGCGCATCGAGCACGCGCAGGGTCGCACGCATGATCTCCGGGCCGATCCCGTCGCCCGGGATCACCGCGATTGTTCTGTCACTCATGGGAAAGCTCGCTGTTGCGTCGAAAAATGCAGCGCATTATTGCGGTGAACGTAGGAGAGTCACAAGCAAAGCGCAAGATTTACCACGAAGGACACGAAGGACACGAAGAAAAAACAAAGGAATTTTTTACCGGCTTTTTCTTCCTCGATATTTTTGCGTCTTTTGCGTCGTTCGCGGTGGCCCTTTGTTTTTAACTCAAGCGTCTGCGTCGAGTTGATCGAGAAAATCCACGGCGCGGCGCAGGTGCGGAATGACAATCGAGCCGCCGACCACGAGGCCGACGCTGAACGTTTCAAAAAACTCGGCGCGGTTCACGCCGGCTTCGCGGCACTGAGCGATGTGATAACTGATGCAGTCGTCGCAGCGCAGCACGAGCGAGGCGACGAGGCCGAGCAGCTCCTTGGTTTTCAGATTGAGTGCGCCGTCCTTGTAGGTCTGCGTATCGAGCGCGAAGAAGCGACGCACGACCTGGTTGTCCTCGGCAAGAATTCGCTCGTTCATGCGCTGACGGAATTCGCTGAATTCCCTGACGCGATTTTTCTTCGCGGTGACGGCCTTGGCCGGACGCTTGCGCGCGCCGGTACTCATGTCGCGGCTCCGATGATCTGCGCGAGCTTGCCGCTGTGGTCGGCGGCGGCGAGCTCCTCGAAGCCACCGATATGCTGGTCGTTGATGAAGATCTGCGGCACCGTGCGCCGCTGCCCGGAACGTTGCAGCATTTCATCGCGCTTGACCGGATCCGTGTCGATGCGGATCTCCTCGTAGTTCAGGCCCCTTTGCTTGAGCAGGGTTTTCGCCGCGACGCAGGAGCCGCAGCTGGGGCCGGTATAGATTTCTACTTTCGCGCTCATGCTTGATTCCGTCTGGTTCCCGTCCGGGGCACTGGCAACACGCCGCGAGATTTCACCCGCGCGCACGGTTGAAGTGTGGGGGCTGCGGCCGCACATTTCCAGCCCTTGCGATGTGCATATTCGCAGGTGCGGTGGGCATAAACGCCGGCTAAGCGCGCATTCGCCAATCGTGGATGCATGGTGGATGCGGAACCCTGGCAGGAGTAATGTAATCCAACCCATCGGCCCCACCTTCGATTCCAGGCAATGTTGTTGAAAAACTTCCCGCTAATCCTGCTTGTGGCCGCACTCGGTCTGCTCTGCGGCAACGCAAACGCAACCGATACGCGCCTGCCGAATCTCGGCAGTTCGGCCGGCCAGATCGCCTCACCCGAGGAGCAGCGCCAGTACGGTTTTTATGTGCTGCACGAATTGCGCAACCAGAGCGGCGTCCTCGATGATGCCTTGCTCACGGATTATCTGAACACACTCGGCTATCGCCTCGTCTCCAACAGCACGCAGCCGGATCAGGCGTTCACGTTCTTCGTCGTGCGCGACAACGATATCAACGCGTTCGCCCTGCCCGGCGGTTTCGTCGGCGTAAATGCGGGACTCGTCACCACGACCGAATCCGAGAATGAACTCGCCGCCGTGCTCGCGCACGAAATCTCGCACATCACGCAGAATCATTTGATTCGCGCGGTCGAAGCCGAGCAGAAGATGGAGCCGTTGATGATCCTTGCGATGATCGGGGCGATCGCTGCGTCCAGCCATCAGAGCCCCTACAGTTCGAGCAACTCGGGTATCGGTGCGATGGCCACGGTGCAGGGGCTCGCGGCCCAGATGCAGATCAACTTCACCCGTCAGGACGAAGCCGAGGCAGATCGCGTCGGCATCTACACGCTCGCCAAATCGGGATTCGATCCGGACGCGATGGCCGATTTCTTCGAACGCATGCAGCGCGCGCTACGCCCGGGCTTCGACGAGAACGACGTGCCTGCCCTGCTGATGGACCATCCAGTCACCACGCAACGCATCAGCGAAGCCAAGGCGCGCGCCGACGTGATCAAGAAGGAATACAACACATACAGTGTGAGCGTAGGCAACGTGGAAGCCGGCGGCACGAGCACATCCAAATTGCCCTGCCAAGGCGACCATCCCTGTGTCGGCGATACCACCGCCGCGGACAGTTCCGCCACGTCGGTGGCGTCAAAAGAGGCGCCGCACGCCGCGTCCCTGATCGCGTCGATCGCATCGGATTCCGCCGTCAGGTTTGAATCGCCGCAGGCGCGTGCGCGCCAGCGCGCTTTGAACCAGGCCTATTTCCTGCTCATGCGCGAACGCGTGCGCGTACTCGCCAGTGCGCAGCCGGCCGAGATGGTTACCTACTACGCCGACAACCTGCGCAATCACGCCGAGTTCAATACGCCGGCCAATCGCTACGGTTACGCGCTCGCCCTGATCCAGGCCGGAAAAGCGAAACAGGCGATCGAACCATTGCAGAAACTCGCCGAAGCGCAACCCGAAAATCTGGTTTTCCAGATTGCGCTGGGCAATGCGGAACTTTACTCGGGTGCGCGCGACGAGGCCCTGCAGCGTTATGTGCGCGCCGAGAAGACGTTTCCGAGCAATCGCGCGCTCGCCCTTGCGCACGCGGATGCGCTCGTGCAGCACGGCGACAAGGCCGCGGGCAAGCAGGCGCAGGAACTGTTGCGCGCGCAGTTGTCGAAGGACGACGAGGATCCCGACCTGCAGACCAGCTTCGCGCGCGCCTGCGAGTTGGCCGGCGACAGCGTGCGCGCGGGCGAGGCACACGCCACGGCCGCCTATCTCAACGGCCGCGCCGAAGATGCGTTGAACCAGCTGAAGGATATCTCCAAGCGTGGCGACCTCAACTATTACCAGCGCACGCGCGTCGAAGCCTTGATCGCGCAGATGACTCCGCTCGTGCTCGATCTGCGCCGGCACAAGATCAAGCCCGCGGACCAGGGCAAATTCAGCGCGACCTGCCTGAAGAATCCGTCCGGTTTGCGTTTCAGTGCACAGGCGACGCCGCTGGCGCCCACGCCGAACGGGTTCGGCGCGAATGGCTTCCGCTCGAATGGCTACCGGGCCGATCAAGACGCAGGCTTGGGCAATGCGGCAACGGGCTGGCCGGGCAGCAATTCCGCATTGCAGAACCTGTCCGAGGCACCAGCCACGACCAACGATTGCGGCGCGCCGTCATCGAGCCGTAACAATTAACCGCTGCAATAGCACAAATCTGCAACAAAGCGCCGCCCCCCGGCGCAGGACAGGCTTGAACTCGTGCTGAAAAATATCCTGATCGTCGAAGACGAGCCCGCGATCCGCGACATGGTCGCCTTTGCCCTGCGCAAGGCCGGCATGGAACCCAGCCACGCCGCAGATGCGCGCGCGGCGCAGACGATGATCGTTGAGCGCGTGCCCGATCTGATCCTGCTCGATTGGATGTTGCCGGGCATGAGCGGTCTGGATCTCGCGCGCCGCCTGCGCAAGGAAGAACTCACCCGCGACGTGCCGATCATCATGCTCACCGCGCGCGGCGAGGAGGCCGACCGCGTCGGCGGCCTCGAGGCCGGCGTCGACGATTACGTGGTCAAGCCTTTTTCGCCGCGCGAACTGATCGCGCGTATCAATGCGGTCATGCGCCGCGCGCACGGCGCCGATACCGACGGCGTGGTCGCCATCGGCGCGCTCAGGATCGACAGCGCCGCCCACCGCGTGCATGCGGGCGAAGTCAGCGTACCGATCGGACCGACCGAATATCGCCTGCTGCATTTTTTCATGACCCATCCCGAACGCGTGTATTCGCGCAGCCAGCTGCTCGACTATGTCTGGGGCGGCAGCGTCTATGTCGAGGAACGCACGGTCGACGTGCATATCCGCCGCCTGCGCAAGACGCTCGAACCGTATCGCTGCGACGAGCTCGTGCAGACCGTGCGCGGTGCCGGCTACCGTTTTTCGACCACGCCGTCGGCTTGACGTTTCCTTCTCCCCGCGGGAGAAGGTGGCGCGACAGCGCCGGATGAGGGAGAAGCATTTGGTGATTCCACGCAACACCGACGTGCAAGGCGTTTCCCTCATCCGCCTTCGGCACCTTCTCCCGGTGGGAGAAGGGAAACATTGCGCATAGGAGTATAATTGTGCGCATCCGCGATCAGGCAACCGTCCCCGATGCATCTGGATTTTCTGCAAAGCCACGCCTGGCAGGTTTCGCTCGGGCGTTTCGTCGTCCTGCTTGCGGTCTCGCTCGCCGTCGGCTGGTGGTTCGGCGCGCCCCTGTACGCCGCGTTGATTGCCCTGTCCGGCTATTCGGTGTGGTCGCTGGTCAGCCTGTACCAGATGCAGTCGTGGCTGCGCTCGCGCCAGCGCCGACCGCCGCCGGAGGATCGTGGCGTGTGGTCGGATATTTCAGCGCACATGTATACTAAATTGCATGCCGAGCGCTCGCGCAAGCGGCGTCTGGTCAACCTGCTGCGTGCGTTCCGCGAGGGTGCCGCCGCCCTGCCCGACGGCGTCGTGGTGCTCACACGCGGACGCAGCGTGGTCTGGTTCAACGAAGCCGCCGCGCGCCTGCTCGGCCTCGCCGCACCGCGCGACCGCGGCGCGCATATCGACGGATTCCTGCCGCTGCCGGTGCGCTCCTGGCTGACCGAAGATCCGGCCCAGGAACCACTGCGCGAGGTCGCATCCAACCTGGACGAGGCGATCCGCCTGTCGTTCCGCCTGATACCGTATTCGCGCGACCACCTGCTGCTGGTCGTGCGCGACGTCACCCCGCTGGCGCGACTGGAACAGGTGCGTCGCGATTTCGTCGCCAACGTGTCACACGAGTTGCGTACACCGTTGACCGTGTTGCACGGATATCTGGAAATGCTCGAACCCGAAGTCATGCCGCAACTGGCGCCGGTCCTCGCCGACCTGCGCGGCCAGTCGCGGCGCATGACCCAGATCGTCGAGGACCTGCTCACCCTGTCGCGCCTGGAAGCGCAGCAGCAGATCAACGACGCCGAGCGCGTGTCGATACGCGCGCTCTTGTCCACGCTCAGGCGCGAGGCCGAGGGTCTTTCGCAGGGCCGTCATCGGGTGGACATCGTGCAGAGCTGCGACAGCGATCTGCGCGGCTCGACCGATTACCTGCACAGCGCGTTCTCGAACCTTGTTTCCAATGCGGTGCGCTACACCGCAGAAGGCGGGCGTATCGAGCTGTCCTGGCAGGCCACTGCGAACGGCGGCGCACGCTTCGCCGTGGCCGACACCGGCTACGGCATTCCGGCCGAGCATCTGCCGCGCATCACCGAGCGCTTCTATCGCGTCTCGACCAGCCGCTCGCGCGAAAGCGGCGGCACGGGCCTGGGTCTGTCCATCGTCAAGCATGTGTTGCAGCTGCATCAGGCGCGACTGGAAATCCAGAGCGAAGTCGGCGTCGGCAGCACCTTTAGTTGCGTGTTTGCGCGCGAGCGCCTGCTCGCGCCCGAAGTATTGATGGATGAAACGCATGCGCATTGAAGGAACTCGACGCCGGCGGCAACGCACGTCGCTGGTTAACGGATTCCCGCGCGCGTTTGGCGGATACTGTCCAAGATGACGAGCGATCACGCCAACGGCGGCGACACCGAACCACAGGCCCAGTCTGCGGCCACGCTCATTGCGCGCAGCCGGCGCTCCGCATCGCCCGCATCCGCGGAAGCGACCCCGGCGGCGAACAAACCCGAGCCTGCGCGTACGCCACTTGAAACCGCGGGCGCCAATGCGGAACTGAATCTGCGCGACCCGTCGCTGTATCTCAATCGCGAACTGGCCCAGCTCGAATTCCAGTTCCGCGTGCTCGCGCAGGCGCAGGATGCGCGCGTGCCGCTGCTCGAGCGCATGCGCTTTCTGTGCATTTCCAATTCCAACCTCGACGAATTCTTCGAAGTGCAGGTGGCGATCCTGCGCCACCACGTCGCCTTCGGCGATGCCGAGGCCGGGCCCGACGGCGTAAACCCGAGCGAGCTGCTGGCACGCATCCGTACGCGCGTACTCGAACTCGTCGCCGCGCAGTATTCGTTCTGGAACGATACCCTGCTGCCTGAACTCGACCGCGAAGGCATCCGCTTCATCGCGCGCGACCAATGGACGGAGAAGCAGAGCCGCTGGCTGCAGGGATATTTCCAGAACGAAGTGTTGCCGGTGCTCTCGCCGCTCGGGCTGGATCCCGCGCATCCGTTTCCGCGCATCCTCAACAAGAGTCTCAATTTCGCCGTCTCGCTCAAAGGCAAGGATGCGTTCGGCCGCGAAGGCAACATGGCCCTGGTGCGCGCGCCGCGGTCGCTGCCACGCATCGTGCGCCTGCCGGAGGGAGTTGCGGAGAAACCCTACGATTTCATTTTTCTCTCCAGCATCCTGCACCAGTTCATGGACGAACTGTTTCCGGGCATGCGCGTTACCGGCGCCTACCAGTTCCGCGTCACGCGCAACAGCGAACTGTTCGTCGACGAGGACGATGTCGAGAATCTCGCGCTCGCCTTGCGCGACGAATTGCGCGGACGCGGCTTTGCGCGCGCGGCGCGACTGGAGATTGCCGACACCTGTCCGAAACCGGTCGCCGAATACCTGATGCACAATTTCGAGCTTGGCGAAAGCGAGATCTACCGCTGCGCCGGGCCGGTCAACGTGCATCGCATCACCACGATCTACGATCAGGTCGACCGCCCCGATCTGAAATTTCCCAAGTTCACCGCACGCCTAGCCGCGCCGATCGTCGCCGAGCGCAACCTGTTCGACGCGATCGCCGAGCGCGATCTGCTGCTGCACCATCCGTTCGAATCCTTCGGCGCGGTGGTGGAGCTGATCAAGCAGGCGGCGAGCGATCCCGGGGTGCTCGCGATCAAACAGACCCTGTACCGCACCGGCAACGACTCGCCGCTGGTCAACTCCTTGATCGACGCGGCGCGCGCGGGCAAGGACGTCACCGTCGTTGTCGAATTGCGCGCGCGCTTCGACGAGGAGGCGAACATTCAGCTCGCCAATCGCCTGCAGGAAGCCGGCGTGCAGGTCGTGTACGGCGTGGTCGGCTTCAAGACGCACGCGAAGGTTCTGCTGATCGTGCGCCGCGAGAAGAAAGGTCTGCGCCGCTACGTGCATCTCTCCACCGGAAATTATCACCAGGTCACTTCGCGTTTCTACACCGATTTCGGCTTGATGACCGCAGACAAGGATATCGGCGAGGACGCGCACAAACTGTTCCAGCAGCTGTCCGGTCTGGGTCTGGTGATCAAGCTCAAGCGCCTGCTGCAGTCGCCGTTCACCCTGCACAAGGGCGTGATGGCGATGGTCGAGCGCGAGATTGCGCACGCGCGCAGCGGACGCCCGGCACGCATCATCGCCAAGATGAACGCGTTGAACGAAATCAGCGTGGTGGAAATTTTGTACAAGGCCTCGATGGCCGGCGTGCAGATCGATCTGATCGTGCGCGGCGCCTGCACGCTCAGGCCCGGCATGCCCGGCATTTCGGAAAACATCCGCGTGCGTTCGCTCGTCGGCCGCTTCCTCGAACACAGCCGCGTGTACTGGTTCGCGAATGCGGGCAAGCCGGAAACGTATTGTTCGAGTGCGGACTGGATGGAACGCAACCTGCTGCGCCGGATCGAAACCTGTTTTCCGATCCTCGATCCCGAACTCGCTCAGCGCGTCTACGATGAAGGGCTGGCGAACTATCTCGCCGACAACACGCAGGCCTGGCGCCTGCACGCCGACGGTCACTACGAACGCGTGACGCCGGGCGACGACATGCCGCACTCGGCGCAGCAGGCATTGCTCGCGCGCATCTGCTGACGGCTTTCGGCGCCGAGCTTGACCGGCGCGGTGGCACCTGCGGTAACATGCTCCCCTCGCAGGGAGATGGCATGCCTCCCGCTCCGCTGGGGGGCCAACCGCCGCAAGGCTGATGATGCCTGACATGTCCCCGTAGCCGGGCGTCAGGTGGCGTGCGCTTTTCAACGCACCGATCGTTTGGGCTTCGGGTTTGTTCACACAACCCGGATGCACCATGACTTGGTTATCGTTGTTTTCCGTTCTGCTCGGCGGCGCCATCGGCAGCGCGCTGCGCTGGGCGCTCGGACTTGCGCTCAATCCGTTGCTGCCCACCCTGCCGCTCGGCACGCTGACCGTGAATCTGGTCGGCGGTTTCATCATCGGCAGCGCAATCGGCGTCTTCGATCAGTTCCAGAGCCTGCCGCCGGAACTGCGTCTGTTCGTGATCACCGGTTTCTGCGGCGGGCTGACGACATTTTCAACCTTCTCCGCAGAAACCGTCACCCTGCTTTTGCGCCAGCAATACGGCTGGTCGCTCGCGATCGTCACCACGCATTTGTTCGGATCGCTGCTGATGACGCTGGCCGGCATCGGTGTCATGCGTCTGCTGTTCAAATGAATCCCCGTCCTCATCCCTGATCGCGAAGTTCGTACTTCAACAAGGAAGCCGCCATGCAAGGTATACATTTACGCTTTTACACATACGAGAACCGCCGCCACGGCGGCGCACTGCTGTACGAATGGCTGCTCGAGAAGGCGAAGAAACTCGGCATCCACGGCGGCTCGGCGTTCCGCGCGATCGCCGGGTTCGGCCGGCATGGCCAGTTGCATGAGCAGCATTTTTTTGAACTCGCCGGCGACGTGCCCGTGCTGGTCGAATTCATCCTGACCAACGAGCAGGCCGATGCGCTGATCGCCGACCTGCGCAAGGAGAAAGTCCATCTGTTCTTTGCCCGCCTGGCAACCGAGTTCGACGAGATCGATCCCGATGCAGGTGCCTGAGCGGTCGTCCAATCCGGTATAAAGACGAAGCACCCAACCCGTCGAAAGCCGGCGGACCGCGACTGGACTTGAGAGTGCGTTGGCCGCTTATACTTGCCCAATACTCACACTCGACATCCCATGCCTCGCCTGACCGCCCGCAACCGCATCGAATCCCTGTTGAACCTTGCCGGAGTAAGCATCGACGGCGATGCGCCGACCGATATGCAGGTGCACGACGAGCATCTGTACGCACGTGCGATCTCGCACGGCTCGGTCGGACTGGGCGAAGCCTATATGGATGGCTGGTGGGATGCGCGCGATCTGGACGGATTCCTTTACCGCGTGCTGCACGCGCATATCGACGAGCGCGTCGGCGGTATCGACGACGCGGCGCTGTTTTTGCGTTCCAAGCTGCTCAACCTGCAACGCGGCCGCCGCGCCTACGAGGTCGGCGAGCATCACTACGATCTGGGCAACGACCTGTTCGAGGCGATGCTCGGCCAGCGCCTTGTGTATAGCTGTGGATATTGGAAAAATGCGCCAGCGCTCGACGCGGCGCAGGAGGCCAAGCTCGACCTCGTCTGCCGCAAGCTCGGCCTGGCGCCAGGCATGCATGTGCTCGATATCGGCTGCGGCTGGGGCGAGGCGCTCGGCTACGCCGCGGAAAAATACGGCGTCAGCGGCGTCGGCATCACCGTATCGCTGGAACAGGCGCAATTCGCGCGCGGGCTGTGCGCGGGTTTGCCGATCGAAATCCGCGTGCAGGACTATCGCAACATTCCGCGTGAAATCGGCGGCGAACGCTTCGACCGCATCTGGTCGATCGGCATGTTCGAACATGTCGGCGTGAAGAACTACCGCACCTATTTCGAGACCGTGCGCCGCTGCCTCGTCGACGACGGCCTGAGCCTGCTGCACACGATCGGCGGCAACGAATCGACCAATCACACCGATCCGTGGATCGCCAAGTATATTTTTCCCAACTCGATGATTCCGTCGGCCGCGCAGATCGCGACGGCCGTCGAAGGCCTGTTCGTGATCGAGGACTGGCACGGTTTCGGCACCGACTACGACAAGACCCTGCTCGCCTGGCGCGACAACTTCGATGCCGCATGGCCGGGCCTGCAGGCCAAATATGGCGAGCGCTTCCGCCGCATGTGGCATTTTTATCTTGCTGCGAGCGCGGCGAGTTTCCGCGCGCGGCGCGATCAGCTCTGGCAGATCGTGCTGTCGCCGCGCGGCGTGCCGGGCGGCTATCAGGCGTCGCGCTGAAATTGTGGCAGCGCGGAGTAATTCGCGCAAAAGCTCGTCGCGCGCAGCAGGCGTTGATGTCTGGCGCACAGACCGTCGCCGCCGCGCACCGAGGCAAACCCTGAACTCAGCGCATTCAAACCGGGCAGCTGCGCTTCGATCTGCAGCGGGTCGACGCTGAAGAACGTACAGGTCGCACACGCCGGCGCAGCACGCAGGTCGCGTGCGCGAATTTGCGCGCGCACCTCCAGCGCATTCATGGCGTCGGCTGCCCCAGTTGCTGCCAGAAACTCGCGAATACCTGGGTCGACAGCAGATAGCCGAGCAGCAGATTGACCGCAACGCCCGCGCTGAACGCGTAGAACGGTTTCGCGCCAGCGGCGGCAAGATCGCGCAGACGCGTGGTCAGGCTGATGCTCAGGAAGCAGAAGGTGAATGCCCAGGTACGCAGGCCCTGCAGCGGCGCGACCACGTCCGGAACCAGGGTCTTCTTGTAAGTCGCATAATCGAAACCGTGCGCGACCAAGGTGACGATCGCCGAGGCGATGAAAAATCCGATCACGAATTTCGGAAAGCGCCGCCAGATTTCTCCGCTGTCGGTGCGCGAGGTGATGCCGTTGGATTCCCAGCGCGTCACTGCGACGATCGACAGCACCAGCGCCCACACGCCAATCCACAAGTCACGGCCGATCACCTTCATCAGGGTGAATGCCTGCACGGCGGCCTCGCCCGTGCCCGAGATGCCGGGTTGGCCGGCGAAACCGGCGTAGGTCTGCGCTGCCGCGAAACCAGCGGCATCGGCGAATTCGGATGTGCCGATCCATGCGCCCGCGACGCCGGTGGGCAAGCTCAGCGCCTTGGCAAGCAGCGGCAGGACGAAGATCATCACGATCGCCCACAGAAACACGACCGTGATCGTCAGTGAGACATGTTCCTTCTTCGCTCCGACCGCGCCGCCGACCGCGATCGCGGCGGAGACACCGCAGACTGCGCCGCCAGTGCCGAGCACTGCGGCGAGGCGCTGATCCAGGCCGAGCCTTTTCGCGACAAAGTAAATCGTTCCGAACGTGGTCAGCGAAATGATCGCCGCTTGCACGATCGCCACCGGTCCGGCCCAGACGATCAAGGCCAGAGGTACGCCCGCGCCGAGCAGGACGATGCCGGTTTTCACGTAGAACTCGACGCGCAGAGCGCTGTGCAGCCACGTCGGCAGGGTGAACAGGTTCGACACGATCAGGCCGAACAGCAGCGCGACCAGCGGCGGTTCGAGACTGTAATAGGCCGCGCGATCCCAAAGGCCGAGCGCGTAGATCAGCGTGGTCACGACGAACAGCACGGCAAACGCCGGCACGAAATGCGCGATGCGAATGCCGAGCGCTTTTGCGGCGACACCGAACAGCACCAGCCAGAGTATAAAAAGGGAAAAATAACGCGGTGCGTTGGTCGCGAACTGGGCGGTGATTTCGCTCCACCTCGACCATTTCTGCGGCGTGACCGCCAGCCACTTGATGCTGCCGCCATTGGCGAACGCGATCACCGCGGCGATCACCAGGCCGAGGCCGATCCAGATCGCCCACCAGTCTTCCTTGCCGAACAGTTCGCGCCAGGATGAAACGGGCGCCGGCTTCGGCGCAGTTGCGGAATCGGTAGCCACGGCAAGTCCCCCGCCAGATTTCGACCCGCCCATGCTACGCATTCCGCTCGCCGGCGCAATGCCGCTTGGCTATATGCTCATGCCGGTCTGCGTACGCCAGGCAGCACACGAGCCGAAGATTCGCCGACCGGCGTTTTCCGGCACAATAAGCGATTGCATCCGCATGCCCTTTCCGGCCAGCCATATCCATGAATCTGCAAGCCAATTACGAACAAATTCCGCTCAAGGACTACGCCGAGCGCGCCTATCTCGACTATTCGATGTACGTGGTGCTGGATCGCGCCCTGCCCTTTATCGGCGACGGGCTGAAACCGGTACAGCGCCGCATCGTCTACTCGATGAGCGAACTCGGCTTGGACTCCGGCTCCAAACCGAAGAAATCCGCGCGCACGATCGGCGATGTCATCGGCAAATTCCACCCGCATGGCGACAGCGCCTGTTATGAGGCGATGGTGCTGATGGCACAGCCGTTCTCGTATCGTTATCCGCTGGTCGACGGCCAGGGCAACTTCGGTTCGTCGGACGATCCGAAATCGTTCGCGGCGATGCGCTATACCGAATCCCGACTCACGCCGATCGCCGAACTGCTGCTCCAGGAACTCGGCCAGGGCACGGTCGAGTGGACGCCGAATTTCGACGGCACGCTCAAGGAGCCTTCGTGGCTGCCAGCGCGTGTGCCGCATGTGCTGCTCAACGGCTCGACCGGCATCGCGGTTGGCATGGCGACCGATATTCCGCCGCACAATCTGCGCGAAATTGTGAGCGCGTGCATCCATCTGCTCGACGAGCCCGAGGTGAGCATCGCCGAGCTGTGTCGGCACGTGAAGGGGCCGGACTATCCGACCAGCGCCGAAATCATCACGCCCAAAAGCGATTTGAAGGCGATGTATGCGACCGGTAACGGTTCGGTGCGTGCGCGCGGTATCTACGTCAAGGACGACGGCAATGTGGTGATCACCGCGCTGCCTTATCAGGTCTCGGGTGCCAGGATCATCGAGCAGATCGCCAACCAGATGCGTGCGAAGAAGCTGCCGATGATCGAGGACGTGCGCGACGAATCCGATCACGCAAACGCCGTGCGCCTGGTGCTGATTCCGCGCAGCAACCGCGTCGATCTCGACGAGATGATGCAGCATCTGTTCGCCACGACCGATCTTGAACGCAGCTATCGCGTCAACCTCAACATGATCGGCCTCGACGGCAAGCCGCAGGTCAAGAATCTCAAGCAGATCCTCAACGAGTGGCTGCGCTTCCGTCAGAGCACAGTCACCAAACGCCTGCAGCACCGCCTCGACAAGGTCGAGCGCCGCCTGCATCTGCTCGAAGGCCTGCGCATCGTCTTCCTCAATCTCGATGAAGTGATCCGCATCGTGCGCAGCGAGGACGAGCCCAAGCCGGTTCTGATCAAGCGCTTCAAACTGAGCGAGGAACAGGCCGACTACATCCTCGAAACCCGCCTGCGCCAGCTTGCGCGTCTGGAGGAAATGAAGCTCAACGCCGAACGCGATGTGCTCGAGGAAGAACGCGCACGACTCACGGTGACACTCAAGTCGCCGGCCAAGCTCAAGACCCTGATCAAGGACGAGCTGCGCGCGGATGCGGAAAAATACGGCGACAAGCGGCGTTCGCCGATCGTCGAACGCGAAGTCGCGCAGGCGCTGGACGAGGCCGCGCTCGTGGTGAGCGAGCCGATCACCGTGATTCTTTCGGAAAAAGGCTGGGTGCGTGCGGCGAAAGGCCACGATATCGACACGCTGGCCCTGAGCTATCGCGAGGGCGACAGCTTCCACAATGCGGCAATAGGCAAAACCACGCAGCAGGTGGCGTTTATCGATTCGAGCGGAAGAAGTTACTCGACTCCTGCACATACTCTTCCTTCCGCGCGAGGCAACGGCGAGCCGCTGACCGGCCGCTTCACGCCTGCCGGAGGCGCGCGTTTCGATGCGGTCGCGATGGCCGACGCGACGACCAGGCTCGTACTCGCCTCGGATTTCGGTTACGGCTTCGTGACCAAATTCGAAGCCCTGCTCGGCAACAAGAAAGCCGGCAAGCAACTCCTCAATATCGACGACGACGCGCATGTGCTTGCACCGGCCTACGTCAACGATACCGCGCGCGACCGTATCGTCGTCGCGACCAATTCGGGTCACCTACTGATGTTCTCTGTCGCCGAGTTGCCCGAACTCGACAACGGCGGCAAGGGCAACAAGCTGATCGAGATTCCGAAGGCCAAACTGACCGACGGCGAACGTGTCGCGGGCATTGCCGTGGTCGCCGAGGGCGCGGGCGAAATCACCCTGTTCGCCGGCCAGCGCAAGCTGATTCTGAAGTGGGCCGACCTCGTCGAATACAACGGCAACCGTGCGCAGCGCGGCGGCACCCTGCCGCGCGGCTTCCAGCGTGTGGAGCGGATCGAGACGAGCGCTTGAGAGCAAGACCGCAGCCATAAACCAAAATTAGAGTGCCCATGCGTAAGACCTTGCGAATTCTCAAACGCCTCCTGCTGACCTTGCTCGTGCTGCTGGTTGCGGTCGTGGCCGGCGTCTACTTGCTGGTACGTGCAAGCCTGCCTCAGCTCAGCGGAGACATCGCCGCGACGTCCCTGCACGCCTCGACGACGATCGAGCGCGATGCGCTCGGCGTGGTCAGCATTCACGGGGCGAGCCGTATCGACGTTTCCTACGCGCTCGGCTTCGTGCACGCGCAGGAACGCTACTTTGCGATGGACCTGATGCGCCGCGCCGCCGCGGGCGAATTGTCCGAACTGGTCGGCGCAGCGGCACTGCCGCTCGACCGCCAACGTCGCGCGTTCCGCATGCGCGCACGCGCGCAACAGATTCTGGCCACGCTCGCACCCGAGCAGCATGCGGATATCGCCGCGTATCGCGACGGCGTCAATGCCGGCCTCGCCGCGCTGCACTCGCGGCCGTGGGAATACTGGCTGCTTGGCAGCTCACCGCGGCCGTGGAGCGAAGACGACAGCATCCTCGTGCTCGATGCGATGTTCTTCGATCTGAACGATTCGACCAATGCGCGCGAACTGGCGAACGCGAAACTCAAAAGCGCGCTGCCGGACTCGGTGTATCGGTTCCTCAGCGCGGGCGGCGGTCCCTGGGACGCGCCTCTGCTCGGCCCGCCGATGCCTGCGCCGGCGCTGCCGCCGGCGAGCGATATCGATCTGTCCAAGCTCGACCCCAAACTGCTCAAGCTGGCCGACGCCGCGACGTCCGCGCCCGATTTCGTCGGCAGCAACAGTTTCGCGGTCGGCGGCTCATTGACGGCGACTCACGCGGCGATGGTCGCCAACGATATGCACCTGGGTCTGCGCGTGCCGAACATCTGGTTTCGCGCGCGCCTGCAGTATCCGAGTTCGCGCCGGCCCGGCGACGACATCGATCTGATCGGCGTCACCTTGCCCGGCGTGCCGGCCCTGGTCGCCGGCAGCAACCGGCATGTCGCGTGGGCGTTCACCAACAGCTACGGCGACTGGCTCGACTGGGTGCGTGTCAATCTCGATCCGGCCGACAAGGCGCGCTACCGCGACGCGGACGGCTGGGAGCCTCTCGTGCAAAGTACAGAAATCATCAAAGTACACAATGGCGCGGACGAAAAGCTCGATTTGCGCGAAACTCGCTGGGGACCGATACTCGCTGCCGACGCTGACGGCACGCCACTCGCGCTCGCATGGACCGCGCTGCAACCGGGCGGCCTGAATATCGAATTGCTGCATCTGGACGTCGCCGAAACCGTCGATGAAGCGATCGAAACGGCGAACCACGCCGGCATGCCACCGCAGAATTTCGTCGTCGGCGACCGCGCCGGCAATATCGGCTGGACCATCGCTGGCCGCATTCCGCGGCGCCAAGGCGATTACGATCCGCAATTGCCGTCCGACTGGAGCCAGCCCGCAAGTGATGGATCACGGCGGGGCTGGAACGGTTGGCTCGAACCGGCGGAATATCCGCGCCTGCCGAACCCGGCCTCTGCCCGCCTGTGGACCGCGAACGCACGCACGTTGGATTTCGCCAGCACCGACTATGCGCGCCTCGGCGACAGCGGCTTCGACCTCGGCGCACGCGCCGGGCAGATCCGCGACGATCTGAAGGCGAAAACCGAGTTCGCGCCAAGCGATTTCCTCGCGATCCAGCTCGACGATCGCGCGTTGCTGCTCTCGCACTGGCACGACCTGCTGCGCGACACGCTGGCAGGCGCCAGCGCGCCGGAACTTGCCGAGATGAAAAAATATACAGCCGACTGGAACGGTCACGCCGATCCGGCATCGGTCGGCTACCGATTGACACGCGCATTTCGCCTGGAAGTCATCGACACTGTGCTCGACGGTTTCGCCGCCGCGGTGCGCGTGAAGTATCCGGACTTCAAGCTGCCGTTCCTGGCGCAGGGCGAAAATATCGTCGGTGCGATCCTGATCCGGCGTCCCGCACATCTGTTGCCACCCGGTTACGCGAGTTGGGACGACCTGCTGCTCCGTTGTGCGCAGCGCGTCGCGACAAAGCTCGGCGCGCTGCCCGGCGGACTTGGCGCGCGCACCTGGGGCGAAACGAACACGACGCGCATCCGCCACCCGCTGAGCGCGGCGCTTCCGGGCATGGGCTGGCTGCTCGACATGCCCGCCGACCAGCTGCCCGGCGATAGCAATATGCCGCGTGTGCAGGGCGCGGCGTTCGGTGCGTCCGAGCGCTTTGGCGTCGAACCTGGACATGAGGAGTCTGGCTACATGCACATGCCAGGCGGGCAAAGCGGCAACCCGCTGTCGCCGTTCTATGGCGCCGGTCACGAGGATTGGGCGCAGGGCAAGGCGACGCCGTTCATGCCCGGTGAAACAAAATATACTTTGCGACTTTCTCCCAGTTCGTAATTCGTAGGTTGGGGTGAGCCCGCGAACCCCAACGTTATTCGCCCCGTTCTTCGGGTTCGTCCGACAACGCCCAGTCGACTGGCAAATCTCCCGAGCGAATATGCCGCGGGCATACGCGTTGGGGTTCGCAAGCTCACCCCAACCTACAAGAGCTTCACTTCGGTTGAAGCGGGGTCGAATTCAGCCGAGCAGAAGCTCGGCAATGCGCAGATGCAGCTGCGGCAATTTTTCGAGTTCGTCGAGCGCCACGTTCTCATCGATCTTGTGAATCGACGCATTGGTCGGGCCAACTTCGACGACTTCGGCGCCTAGCGGCGCGATAAAACGCGCGTCGGATGTGCCACCGCCCGTGTCGGCTTGCGGCTCGATGCCGCAGACTTCATGCACCGCCGCATCGACGGCGCGCCGCAGCGCACCGTCCTGGGTGACGAAGGCTTCGCCGGACAGGTCCCAGTCGACCTCGAAATCAAGCCCATACCGGCGCAGGACCGCTTCGGTCCGCTCGCGCAGGCTTTGCACGGTGCTGGCGGTGCAGAAGCGGAAATTGAACGCCGCTTCAAGCATTCCCGGCACCACATTGAGCGCGCCGGTGCCGGCGTTGATATTCGAAATCTGGAACGAGGTCGGCGGGAATGCCTCGTTACCCTCGTCCCAACGCGTGGCAGCGAGTTCGGCCAGGGCCGGTGCCACGAGGTGGATCGGGTTGCGCACCTTGTCCGGATAGGCGACGTGGCCCTGCACGCCGCGCACGCGCAGATGCCCTGACAGCGATCCGCGCCGGCCGATGCGCACGATATCGCCGAGACGGTCGCGCGACGACGGCTCGCCGGTCACGCACCAGTCGATGCGCTGGCCGCGGCGACGGAATTCCTCGACGACGCGCTTTACGCCGTCGTGATTCGTCGGGCCTTCCTCGTCGCTGGTGACCAGCAGCGCGACGGTACCCTTGTGCTGCGGATGCGCGGCGACGAAGACTTCGAGCGCCAGGGTCATCGCCGCGACGCCGGATTTCATGTCGGCCGCGCCGCGGCCGTATAGACGACCATTTCTGACCGTCGGCTCGAACGGCGGACTCGACCACTGCTCGACCGGCCCGCTCGGCACCACGTCGGTATGGCCGAGAAACACCAGCACGGGCGCACCGCTGCCGTGCGTCGCCCACAGATTATCGACCGCGCCGTAACGCAAATGCTCGATCGCGAAGCTGCTGCGCTGCAGGCGCTCGGCGAGGATTGCTTGGCAGCCTTGGTCGTCCGGCGTGACCGAGGCGCGACGGACCAGTTCGATGGTGAGGTCTAGGATTTCGCTCATGAAATGTCCGCGATGCAAAGAACCTGCGAAGACCCTATCTCGTCATTCCGGCGAAAGCCGGAGGTGCTTTTCAACAGCGCAGCTGGTCATCCAGCGACTTTGCTTTTGTGTGAGACGCAAAAGAACGAAAGACACTGGATTCCGGCTTTCGCCGGAATGACGAGCGGGGGCTATTGGGTGCCGAACAGTGTAGCGAACAACTTGTCGGTAAATCCGAGACTGACTTCGTCGCCGCGCACGACAACGGGACGGCGCACGAGCGCCGGATATTCCTTGATCAGCAGCAGCCACTCGGGGTCGGATGCAGGTGCCTTGCGCGTCGTCGGCAGATTGCGCCAGGTCATGCCGCTGCGGTTGACCAGGTTCTCCCAGCCGCCGACAGTTTTGGCCCACTGCTTGAGTGTCGGCGCATCGACGCGATGCTCACGATAGTCGACGAAACGATATTCGATCTTGTTCTTGCCCAGCCACTTGCGCGCCTTCAGACAGGTGCTGCACTTGTCGAGCCCGTAAACCATGATCATCGTCGTGCCTCTCCGGAGTTGCGCGCCTGGTCCACGCGCAAGATCAAACGCTCGGCGATCTCGTTGCGCTTGAACGGATTCAGCCTGAAACAAGGCGATTTCGGAATGAACACGATCTCGTCGCCGAGTTGCCCGGGCTTGCGCAAGCGCAGCGTCAGCCGCGGCGGATTGCTGAACTGGGTCATGCTGACATTGAGCACGTTGCTCAGCGCGACGCGCTCCTCGACGCTGCCGCGGCGCACGAGCAGATAGTCGCGGCAATCGTCCACGGAATCGGCGAGATCCCACAGAAGGTTGCGGAACAGAGCGAAGCCAAGAATCAGCATGAGCACTGGAATCAGCATGAACGGAGCCGGCGGCGGATGGCCGTGTGTGCCCTTGCCCGAGAAAATCGCGATGCCACTCACGATCACGCCAATCCCGACGAAGCCGAACCAGATGATGGGGAAAACGCGTTTCATGAAGAACGTCTGTCCGGATGAGATGCGTTCCATGCGTCGGCCTAGTCGATAGCGAAGTTGAGTTCGATGCCGTTGCCGGCGGGATCGCGCAGAAAAATCTGCCTCTGTGCGCGCTCGGGTGCATCTTCTACTGTGTACGCGGCGCCAGCGGCATCGAGCGCGGCGCGCATCGCCGCATCGTCGTTGCAGCGGAACGCGACATGATCGAAGGTCGGCGTTACACCGACCGCGCGTATTTCGCCGGGTCGCGTGCCGCTCAGATGCAGTACCGCCTGCTCGCCCGCATACAGCCAGTAACCAAGCGTGCGAAGGCGCGGGCGCGGTCCGCTACGCAGGCCGAGCGCTGCGCAATAGAAATCGCGAAGTTGTTCGAGCAGCGGACTTGGCGCGCGGATGTTGTAATGGTCGAGGCCGAGCGTCGCCATCGCGCTTTCAGTCGTTGCTACGCAACAGTTCGTTGATCGACGTCTTCGAGCGCGTCTTCGCGTCGACCTGCTTGACGATGACCGCTGCGTACAGGCTATGGCTGCCGTCTGCCGCAGGCAGCGAGCCGGCGACGACGACGCTGCCCGCAGGCACGCGGCCATAGCTGACCTCGCCCGTGGCACGGTTGTAGATTTTCGTCGATTGGCCGATAAACACGCCCATGCCGATCACGCTGCCGCGCTCGACCACGCAGCCTTCCACCACTTCGGAGCGTGCGCCGATAAAGCAGTCGTCCTCGATGATCGTCGGTCCGGCCTGCAGCGGTTCGAGCACGCCGCCGATGCCGACGCCGCCGGACAAATGTACATTTTTGCCAATTTGCGCACAGGAACCGACCGTCGCCCAGGTGTCCACCATCGTGCCCGCGCCGACGTTCGCGCCGATATTGACGAAGCTCGGCATCAGCACCACGTCTTTGGCGATATGCGCGCCGCGGCGCACGACCGCGCCCGGTACCGCGCGCGCGCCGAGTTCGCGGAATGCGGCCGCATCGAAACCCTCGAAGCGCAACGGCACCTTGTCGAAGTACGGTGCCGGCGCCGCGCCCATCAAACGATTGGCATTGATGCGAAAATACAGCAACACCGCCTTCTTCAACCATTGATTGACCTGCCAGGCACCCTGCCCGTCCGGCTCGGCGACACGTCGCTCACCGCTTTCGAGCAAGGTCAGCGCCTGCTCGATCGCCGGGCGCAGGCTGGCTTCGATTTCATCGGTTTGCAATTCGGCGCGGCGTTCCCAGGCCGAGTCGATCAGGTTTTCAAGCGATGTCATAGGACTCCACGGTGCTGGATATCGCCGCCGGCGGTGCCACGCGCGCGACCAGCGCATCGCGCAAGGCTTCGCAGTCGGCTGCGTTCAGCGGACGATTGTCGTCGTCGGTGATCAGGAAAAAGTCTTCCACGCGCTCGCCGAAGGTTGCGATGCGCGCATCGTGTACGCGCACGGCGCGTTCGCGCAAGGTCTGCGCAATCGCCGCAAGCAGGCCGGGGCGATCCGAACAGACGAGCGCAAGCTGGGTGCGGCCGATTGCGATCTCGTCGCGGAATTCGATGCGCGTCGGCACATGGAAATGGCGCAGGCGCCGCGCCGGCCGTTGTTCGCTGATCTGCGCGCGGTACGGCCGCTGCGCCAGTACTTCGTGGAGTGCGCCGGTGAGTCGAGCGACGGTGGTTTCGTCGAGCGCCTGGCCGCGCGCATCGAGCACCAGAAAACTGTCCATGCCCATGCCGCTGCGCAGGGTCGCAATGCGCGCATCCTGCACCGACAGGCGCATGCGTTCGAGCACGGTCGTCACCGCGGCGAACAGACCGTCGCCGTCGGGTGCGTAGACCAGCAGTTCGCTGCCGCCGCGCGAGCCATGCGCATCGATCTGCACCAGCGGCGCATCGCCGGATCCGGCGCGCGCGATCGCGGCGGTCTGCCAGGCGATGGTCTCGGCGCGGAAACGCAGGAAACATTCCTCGGGGAAATCTGCCCAGATACGCGCGACTGCATCGACATCGACGTCCTGTTCGGCGAGCAATTCGCGCGCCTGCGCCTGACATTCGCGCACGCGCTCGTCCGCATGCGGCGGACGTTCCAGGCCCGCGCGCAGCATATAGCGCGCACTGGTATACAAATCCGCCAGAAGTTTATCTTTCCACGAATTCCACAATTTTGCGCTGGTGCCGGAAATATCCGCAACGGTGAGCAGGTAGAGGTAGTCGAGCCGTTCCCAGTCGGCCACGTTCACGGCAAAGCGGTGCACGATGTCGGGATTGGTGATGTCCTGGCGCTGCGCGGTCACGCTCATGATCAGGTGCCAGCGCACGAGCCAGGCGACGAGATCGATATCGGTCTGCGACAGGCCGAGACGCAGGCAGAATTCGCGCGCGTCGCCCTCGCCCAGTTCGGAGTGATCGCCGCCACGGCCCTTGGCGATATCGTGAAACAGCGCGGCGAGCAGCAGCAGTTCGGGCTTGGGCAGGTGCGTGAACAGTTCGTGCGCGAGCGCGTAGTCGCTGCTGGTTTCCTCGGCGGCAAACCTGGCGACGTTGCGCAGCACGCGCATCGTGTGTTCGTCGACGGTGTAGACGTGGAACAGGTCGTACTGCATGCGCCCGACCACGCGCCCAAATGCGGGCAGATACTGCGCGAGCACGCCATGGCGGTTCATGCGCACCAGCGCGTCGACCGCGGCCGCGCCCTTGCGCAGCAGGCGTGCGAACGCGGCGTTGACATCGGTGTCCCGGGCCAGATCGGGGCCGACGCGCGCCAGCGCTTCGTTGATGCGGCGCGAGAGGTCGGCGCGCAGCCCCTTGATCTCCGGATGCTCGATCCAGACACGGAACAGGTCGATCAGCGCTGCCGGGCGGCGCAGGAACAGATCGGGCGGATCGCAATCCAGGCGCCCGCCGACGCTGACGAAATCGAGGTTGAGGCGCAGCGTTTGCGCATCGGTGTCCGGGTCGAGCGCTTCCTCGCAGCGCTGCATGAACTGATCGCTGAGCCGCTGGATCGCGATCGCCGCGCGGTAATAGCCCTGCATAAACTGTTCGACGCCGAGATTCTGCGCGTGCTCGTCGCTGAAGCCCAGGCGCACGGCGAGTTCACGCTGATAGTCGAACAACAGCCGTTCTTCGGGGCGGTCGGCGATCAGGTGCAGCGCATAGCGGATGCGCCACAGCGTCGCGCGCGCATCTTCCGCACGCGCGGCTTCGGCCGCGGAAATCATGCCATCGCGCACCAGTGCGTCGAACGTCGGCGCGGCGAACACACGCCGACCGAGCCACAAGATCAATTGCAGCGCGCGCAGGCCACCCGGACCGTCCTTGAGATTCGGTTCGAGGTTATAGGCGGTGTCGTTGAAACGCGCGTGGCGCTGCTCTTCCTCGCTGCGCTTGGCGATGAAATAGCGCTCGCGCGGCCACAGCTGCGCATCGTCCGTCAAAGACGTGAACGCCTGCGCCAGCGCCGGCGTGCCGTGAATCAGGCGCGCATCGAGCAGACTCGTGTAAATCGTGGCATCGCCCGCGGCCAGCTCGCGGCATTCGTCGAGCGTACGCACCGCATGGCCGGGCTTGAGTCCGATGTCCCACAGGCAGGAGAAAAACAATTCGAGCGCGCGCCCACAATCGCCTTTCGCCGGCGCCTCGGCAAGCACCAGCAGATCGACGTCGGAGTACGGAAACAGCTCGCCGCGGCCGAAACCACCGACCGCGAACAGCGCTTTTTTCTCCCTCTCACCGACACAGGCGACCCATACGTGGGCGACGATGCGTTCGACCGCCTGGGCGCGCGCCAGCACGAGCTGATCGGCGCTCATGCCCGCCTTGAACGCATCCGCGAGCTGACGGCCGATATCGCCGAGCAACTGACGCAGGGAGAGACGCGCCTGTTCGGACACACCCGAGCGCGGCACGCTCTTCGGCAGCCGCGGCATGCGCAGCAGTGCGGGCTCGGGATGGGCAACGGCGGTGGGCATCACTATTTCCAGATCAGATCAAGATCAAAATATTGAACCACGGAGTACACGGAGAACACGGAGAAAACAAAACTGAAATGCTTCTCTCCGTGTTCTCCGTGTACTCCGTGGTTAAGGCTCTTTCCTTACATCAAGCCGCTTGCGGCCAGGGCGTCAGGATTTCGACGCCGTCGTCGGTCACCGTCACTGTGTGTTCCCATTGCGCCGACAATGAATGATCGCGGGTGACCACGGTCCAGCCGTCGGGCAGCAGGCGCGTCTGCGGTTTGCCCGCGTTGACCATCGGCTCGACCGTGAAGGTCATGCCCTTTTCCAGGCGCAGGCCCTGGCCGCGGTGGCCGTAGTGCAGCACCTGCGGATCCTCGTGATAGATCTGGCCGATACCGTGGCCGCAGTATTCGCGTACTACGGAAAACCCATTGCCTTCGACATGCTTCTGGATTGCATTGCCGATATCGCCGAGCGTCGCACCCGGACGCACCACGCCGATGCCGAGCATCATCGCCTCGAAGGTGACCGTGCACAGGCGCTGTGCGCGCACATCGGGTTTGCCGGCGTAATACATGCGGCTGGTGTCGCCGTGCCAGCCGTCCTTGATCACGGTGACGTCAATATTGACGATATCGCCGTCCTTGAGGACCTTGCCCGGACTCGGAATACCATGGCAAATCACATGATTGACCGAGGTGCAGATCGTCTTCGGAAAGCCCTTGTAGCCGACATTCGCCGGCACCGCCTGCTGCACATTGACGATGTAATCGTGGCACAGCGCATCGAGTTCCTCGGTGCTGATGCCCGGTTTCACGTGCGCTGCGATCATTTCGAGCACATCGGCGGCGAGCCGACCGGCGATACGCATTTTTTCGATCTGCTCGGGGGTTTTGATGGTGACGGGCATGGCTTTCTCGGTCGATTTCCTAGGCGCACTTGTCTGTGACAAGCGACGCACGCTATAATTCTACGGTTACGCGTTGCCGTTTCGTAAGTAACTAACGGCAATCAGGAAATGCGGTCTCGGGGAAGCATTCCCAATGGCCGCACTGGGCATACCGCCCAAATCCGCACACGTATCGATACCGTTGTCGGGGTGCCTCGCAAGAGGTCGCCAGCGCTGGATACGTGGAGGTTCAACCCCGGGTTTCCGCATCCACGATGCGCTGACGCCCATTGCAAGAGAGAGTATACAATGCCTCAAGTCACCATGCGCCAGATGCTCGAAGCCGGCGTGCACTTCGGTCACCAGACCCGTTATTGGAATCCCCGCATGGCGCCGTACATCTTCGGCGCGCGCGGCAAGATCCACATCATCAATCTCGAAAAGACCCTGCCGCTGTTCACCGACGCGATGAATTTCCTGTCGGGTCTGGCGCAGAAGCGCGGCACCGTGCTGTTCGTCGGCACCAAGCGCTCGGCACGCGATTCGCTCAAGGAAGAAGCCGAGCGTTGCGGCATGCCATACATCTCACAGCGCTGGCTCGGCGGCATGCTGACCAACTTCCGCACAGTCAAGGCATCGGTCGCGCGCCTGAAGGAAATCGAGGCGATGTCGATCGACGGCCGTTTCGAGAAGCTGGTCAAGCACGAAGTGCTGGGCCTGGTCCGCGAGAAGGAAAAGCTCGACAAGTCCCTCGGCGGCATCAAGAACATGAGCGCCCTGCCCGACGCGCTGTTCGTGATCGACATCGGTCATGAAGACATCGCGGTGAAGGAAGCCAAGAAGCTCGGCATCCCGGTCGTCGCCGTGGTCGATACGAACTACGATCCGACCCTGGTCGATTACGCGATTCCGGGCAACGACGACGCGATCCGCGCGGTGCAATTGTATACCCGCGCCGCCGCCGACGCCGTGCTCGAAGGCAAGGCCGCCGCGCCGCAATATGCCGCAGCCGCGAAGGACGAGTTCGTCGAACTCGACGCCGAAGGCAATCCGCGCACCAAGGAAGTGGCCGATCAGCGCGATCGTGACCGCGACCGCGATCGCGACCGTCGCAAGCCCGGACCGCGCAGGCCCGCAGCACCGGCGAAGAAGACTCTGCCGGGTCAGCGTCGCACTGGTCCGGTTGCTGCCGTGAAGAAGGCGGAAGACAAGCCGGCCGAAGCGGCGGAAGGTGTGGTCGAGGCGGCGGCTGAGCCGACTGCCGAGCCGACTGCCGAATAATTCGGAACGCTTCCCTTCTCCCCGCGGGAGAAGGTGGCGCGAAGCGCCGGATGAGGGAAAGCGCTTCACGCGCGGCGCCATTGAATTGGCGCCCTCCCCTCATCCGCCTTTGGCACCTTCTCCCGGTGGGAGAAGGAGAAGCTGTAACGCGCGATCTTCAAAATCGCGTATCCACCCAAGAATTCCCAAGTGAGGTTCACCATGGAAATTACCGCAAGCCTGGTCAAGGAACTGCGCGAGCGTTCCGGCGCGGGCATGATGGAATGCAAGAAAGCGCTGGTGCAGAACAACGGCGATATCGACGTCTCGATCGAATGGCTGCGCAAGCAGGGCCTGGCCAAGGCCGACAAGAAGGCCAGCCGCGTCGCTGCGGAAGGCCGCATTGTCATGGCGCAGGATGGCGGCAAGGCCGTGCTGGTCGAAGTCAACTCGGAAACCGATTTCGTCGCCAAGGACGACAACTTCGTCGCCTTCGCGACCGAGGTCGCCAAGGCCGCGCTAGCCAGCGGCGCTGCGGACGTTGAGGCGCTCAAAGCCGCCAAGACCTCGTTCGGCCCCACCGTCGAGGAAGCGCGCCTGGGGCTGGTCACCAAGGTCGGCGAAAACGTGCAGGTGCGTCGCCTCGTGCGTATCGACAGCGCCAATCATGTCGCTGCTTACGTGCATGGTGGCCGCATCGGCGTGCTCGCCGAAGTGAAGGGCGGAGACGTGGAGTTCGCACGCGGTGTCGCGATGCATATTGCCGCGATGAATCCGCCGTACAACAAGGCCGCCGACGTGCCCGCCGATTTCATCGCCAAGGAAAAAGAAATCGAGCTGGCGAAGATGTCGGAAAAGGACAAGGCCAAGCCGGAGCAGATCCTTGAGAAGATCATCGGCGGCAAGGTCGCCAAGATCGTCAACGAGAACACGCTGTACGGCCAGCCCTATGTGCTCAACACCGACCAGAGCGTCGAAGCCGCTGCGAAAGCGGCCGGTGCCGACGTGATCGGCTTCAAGCGTCTCGCTGTGGGCGAAGGCATCGAGAAGGTCGTCGAGGACTACGCCGCCGTGGTCATGAAGCAGGCTGGCCTTGCCTGATTCTCAACTCGCCTAGCGAACAAAAAGCCGCGGTTTTCCCGCGGCTTTTTTTATACCTTGAGCGTGGACGAAGCCCCGCAGACTCGCTTGCCAGTCGCGTGCGTTCGGTGCATTGTCTGCGCGCCAACGGGGAGGCACGATGTACCAGGTCGACTTGCAGGAATCGTATTTTCCGGCTCAGCGCGACGAAGTCGTGCGCGACACGACGATCGGCGATGTGCTGCTCGAAGCCGCCGCCGAAGACCCCAATGCCGTCGCACTGGTCGAAGCGCGTGCCGATGGCTCGATCGGCAGACGTTGGACCTATGCCGGATTGCGCCGCGATACCGAGTTCCTCGCCGACGCCCTGCTCTCGCGTTTCGCACCCGGCGAGCGCATCGCGATCTGGTCGCCGAATTCGCCGGAGTGGGCGATGCTCGAATTCGCGTCCGCGCTTGCGGGCTTGACCCTGGTCACCGTGAATCCCGCGTATCAGGCGAAGGAACTCGCCTACGTGCTGCAGCAGTCGCGCAGCGTCGGCTTGTTCCTGGTCGGAGAATGTCGCGGCAATGCGCTGGCCGAGATTGCCGCCGGCGTACGCTCAACGCTGCCGAACCTGCGCGAGATCGTCGATCTCGAGGATCACTCGGCATTGTTCGCGGTCGCCCGCAAGATTTGTGTGCGGCCCGTCGTGCGGGCGAACGATCCGGCGCAGGTGCAGTACACCTCGGGCACGACCGGATTTCCGAAAGGCGCAGTGCTCTCGCATCGCAACCTGACCAACAACGCCCGCTTCAGCCTGGCGCGCCTGGGTGCGCGCGCCGGCGACACCTACCTCAACGTCATGCCGATGTTCCACACGGCCGGCTGCTCGATCGGTCTGCTCGGCTGCGTGCAATTGCGCTGTCGCCTCGTCATGGCGCGGCTGTTCGAGCCGGCGAACATGCTTTCGATCATCGAGCGCGAGCGCGTGAATCTGATGATCGCCGTACCGACGATGCTGATCGCGATGCTCGAAGCGTACGCGCGGCAAGCGCGCGATACGAGTTCGCTGCGCGTCGTACTCAGCGGCGGCTCAATGGTGCCGCCGGACCTGATCGCGCGCATCCATGACACGTTCGGCTGCGCCTTCACGATCATTTACGGCCAGACCGAAACGTCACCGGGCATCACGCAGACGCGGCTCGACGATCCGTGGACCGAGCGCACCGAGACGATCGGTCAAGCGTATCCGCAGACCGAGTTGTCGATCCGCGACACAGCGAATAATCAGGTCGTCGCACTCGGCGCCGTCGGCGAAATCTGCGTGCGCGCCTACAGCGTGATGCTCGGCTACAACGACAACGCGGAAGCGACAGCCAAGACCATCGACACCGATGGCTGGCTGCACACCGGCGATCTCGGTACGATGGATAAAAATGGATTTGTGCGCATCACCGGCCGGGGCAAGGACATGATCATCCGCGGCGGCGAGAATATTTTTCCGGCCGAGGTCGAGAATGTGCTGATCACGCATGCCGCCATCGCCGAAGTCGCCGTGGTCGGCGTGCCCGATCCGCACTGGGGCGAGATCGCGATCTGCTTCCTGCGCGCACGCGCGGGAGCGGCATTCGATGCCGCCGATCTGGTTAGCCATGCGCGCCGCGAGCTGGCCGCGCCGAAAACTCCGGCGCAGTGGATCGTGCTCGACGCATTTCCACTGACCGGCTCGGGCAAGATCCAGAAGTTCGTCCTGCGCGATCGCTACGTCGCCGGCGAATACGCTGAGCGGATTCTGCACAGCGCATGCGCAAAATCCTGACTATTGGAAGGTTCGATCTGTGCGGCGACCGGCTTTGAAGCCCCTCCCGTCGGAGAGGGGGTGGGGTGTGGGTACGGCGTCTAATTACAATCCATCCATGGAGTTCACCTCCGGTCGACATCCTGTCTCCCCCTCATCGGCCCTTCGGGCACCTTCTCCCGAGGGGAGAAGGAACGTAGCAAGAATTCACTGCGGACCCGAACCTTTCCCGTCATCGACATGTTCTTTCAGCAGTGCGTCGAAAGCCGGATCGCCACGCAGCGGATCCCAGGTCGGCTCCAGGCGCAGCTGCGCCACCGTCGGGCCTGCCGGTACGCCGAGGATCCGCCGCAAAGTGGCAATCGCCGCAGCGTGGTCGCCACCGATGGTCTGCACCTCGGCCAGTCCCCATTCGGCCACGGGCCGCCAGATCGCATCATTGGCGTAAAGCTGGACGGCACGCGCGGCCTGATCGAGAGCCGCCTTTTGCCGCCCCGCGTGAGCATAAGCCAGACCCAGGATTACCGGCAGCAGGGAATCATCGACCTGCGCGGACATCGGCTCGATCTGCGTGATCAGGCGCTCGAACGTGGCCTGCGCCGCAGCTTTTTGCCCGGCCAGCTGCTGCGCGTCTCCGAGGTAAAGCGTCAGCTGGGGGCCGAAGCCATCGAGCGTGGCTTCGGGCCGCGCAAGCACCGGTTGCAGTTCCGCGATCGCCGTCGTGAAACGGCGTTCGAGCAATCTTTGATACCCACGGAAATAGGCAGCGAGAGGATCGATTCCGGCCGACGGAACCGGATCGAGTATGTGTGCCGCATCGGCGAGGCGGCCCATCGCCTGGTAAGCGGAGGCCTGGTAGGGAATGATCTGCGCATCGCCGGGTGCCAGCGCCGCAGCCCGATCCAGCCATTGCAGGGCTTCGTCAAAGCGGTGCATATTGCCGAACGTCTCGGCGCCGATCGTCGTCATCAGACCCGCATCGCGCGGATCGAGTTCGGCGGCCTGCTTCAGATGCACCAGCGCCCGCTCCCACTTGCCCTGCCGGCGCTCGACCAGGCCGAGGTATTGGAGCGCCGCCTTGTCGTTCGGGGAACGTTGCAGGATGGTTTCGAACGCCTTCTGCGCGCCGGAGAAATCGCGCATGACGCGATACAAATAATCCCCCTGAGCCAGTTGCGCCTCACTCGACTGCGGTTGCAGCTGCAGCGCCGTGTCGGCCGCGTTCTTGACGAACTGGGGTGTGTATTTGTCGGCATCGACATTGTTGAAATACAGGTAACTGGCGGCCATTCCGAGTCTCGCCCAAGCGAACGCGAATTTCGGGTCGAGACGCACAGCCTCGGAATAAGCAGCGATGGCCTTGCGCGTCGTTGCATAATCGTAACCTGAGTCCGCCAACGCCAGACCGCGCAGATAGAAGTCATAGGCAGCGAGATTTTCGGTCGGCTTCTTCGCCACCGCCTCCTGTTCCGCACCGCTGAGCTTGGCGTTCAGTTTGTCGGCGATCGCGCCGGCCACTTCGCCTTCGACCGCGAAGATATCGTCGAGCTTGCGGTTGTAGATCTCGGCCCAGAGGTGATCGTCGGTCGCTGCGCGAATCAGCTGCACATTGATATGCACCGCATCGCCGACTTTCTGCACCGTGCCTTCGAGAATATTGGCGACGCCGAGCTGTTTGGCGATCTCCGGCAGATTGTCCGGGCTGCTCGCGTAGTGCTGGGTCGAGGTTCGCGAGATCACCTTCAACGCGCCGATTTTCGCCAACCGAGTCAGGATTTCGTCCTGGATGCCTTCAGCGAAGTAGGCGTTGGCCTTGTCGTCCGACAGATTTTCAAACGGCAGCACGGCGACGGATTTATCCGATATGGTCGTGGCTGCCTCTGCCGCCTTCTGCGGCAGCCAGAAACGCTGCGCCAGCAGAAACACCACCGCGAGTCCGAGAACGGCGATGATCACAAAATTGAGCTTCTGCCCGGTGCGCTGCACGATCGATTCGTTCGGCGCGACGGCGTTGCTCTTGACGATCCCCTGCGGTGTTATTTCGTAGATCCACGACAGTGCCAGCACGAGCGGAAAACTGGCTATGACGATCAGGACCATGATCCGCTGCGCCAGCGCGGAGACGCCGAAGATAGGCAGGACTTGCGTCGCGACCTGCACCAGCAGCCAGGCGACCACCGCATAGAATGCCCCGACCCGCAATACGTTGCGCCGTTTGAGTTCGGAAAAAAACGACGGCGCGGTTTGCGCGACATACGCCGCACTCGATCCATCCATACTGACGCCAGGTTCAGGCAGCGGACCGGAGATGCGCGTCGCTGCCTGTTGCGAGTTCGATCGAGATGGCTGCGATGTGTTGGCACTCGATAGCGGCACCGGGGTCGTGCGTGCGTCCGCAAAACCACCTTCGCGCTCGATCGCTTCGATCTGCGCCACCACTTCGGCGCCAGTCGCGACGCGATCCGCCGGCTGCTTGGCCAGCATCCGCGCCAGCAATCCCTGCAGGCCCCGGTACGGCGCCGGCAGCTCGGGTGTCACAGCATTCATATGCTGCATGCCGACCGCCCACTGATCGTCGCCGACGTAAGGCACGGCGCCGGTCAGCAGTTCGTACAGCACGATGCCAAGACTGTACAGATCGGCACGACCATCGAGCTGACCGCCGCGCCACTGCTCCGGACTCATGTACGCCGGCGTGCCGATCACGCTGCCCGCGCCTGTGATCGTGGCGCCTGTGTTGTTCACGCGCGCGATGCCGAAGTCGGCGAGCAGATAATTGCCGTGCTCGTGGCGCAGGATGTTCGACGGCTTGACGTCGCGATGCACGATGCCGTGCGCGTGCGCATAGTCGAGCGCACTGGCGATCTCGCGCACGCAGCGCAAAACCTCGCGCGGCGTGAGCTGCTCGCCGGTCGCGGCGATCGCACCCAACGGCAGATATTCCATCGCGATGTACTGCATGCCCTGGTGCAGGCCGACGTCGTATATCGCGACGATATGCGGGTGATGCAGGCTGGCGACGGTGCGCGCTTCGCGCAGCAAGCGTTCGGTGGAGGAAGGATCGGCGGCCAGCTGCGGATCAAGTACCTTGAGCGCGACTTCCCGCCCGAGCGATGTCTGCTCGGCCACATACACCGTCGCCATCCCGCCACGGCCCAGCTCGCGCGTGATGTGGAAACCCGGTAGATCAAACACCGACGTCAACCGCCCCTGAGGTGTGGACTCGGCGAAGTATAGGGCCGTTCGCACGGCAAAGCCTGAAGTTTCCCGCCTGCACCCGTACAGACGACCTGAATGATTTGCCATGTGCCAACCCGCCATAACGAATCGCCAGAACATTGCGGGGAAGATTCCTCAAGGCGTGCGCGATGCGGCGTAGGCGGCGAGTGCGATCATGTCGTCGACAGTCAATTTGGCGACCACGGCCTGCATCGGCAAACTCGCTACGCCGCTGCGTCCGCCATCCTGGAACTGGATCAGCTGACGCACGAGATAAGTCGGCGAGCGTCCGGCCAGCGGCGGAATGTCGCCGGCGCCGCGCAGGCCCGCACCATGACAGGTAATGCAGGCCTGCGTCTTGCCGCCACCGTTCCTGGCCAGCGCTTTGCCGCGGGCGATGTTGCCCGGCGGCACATAGGCGATGAATCCGGAGCGCGCATCGCGCAACTCGGTGCGCTTGAGATTCTGCGCCATTTCGATGATGCGATTGCCGATCGGCTCGCGGCCCGCAGCCGCAATCGGCACCAGCATGAAGTGCTCCCATTGCGTCTTCGGCACGCTTGCCGTTTCGACCACTCGCGTCCACGCCTTGAAGTGCAAACCGGAAAAATATTCCGCAGCCAGATGCAGATCGTCATCGCTGACGTTGCGCGCCTCGACCGGCATGTATTTCGCCATCTCCGGCGCGCCGCTCGTGCGTTCGCCGCTGCGGAACGTCTTGACCTGCGCGAAGATGTAGGCGGCGGGCAATCCGGCGAGCGCGGAATTTTCCGGACGCCCCTGCCCGTTCGGCAAGTGGCAATACCCGCAAGGCCAAGTCTGCCCGCGCGCATGCGCGACGATCTCGGGCATCGGCGGATGATCCTGAGGCCACCAGTCGGGCACGCTGGAAATATTCGTGGTCTGCGCCGCGGTAAATGTTCTTGCACTGCCCGGCACATGCAACGGCGTCTTGTCGTCGACCGGTGCGGCCGGAATTTTCGCGGGCGGATTTTGCGGGAGGGCCCACATCATTGCAGCGCGTATCTCCGTGTTTGGCATCTGCTGTGCCGCTGCGATATGCGAAAGAGCGAGCAGCGACGGCAGCGCCCAGCACAGTAGACGAACTGCGTTGCCACGTTTCATCTCGGCAGAGAACGCGCGTGCGCTCACGGCTTCGCTGCCGGCGGCGGCGACAAACCC
>NZ_DATBQK010000068.1:0-10130 GCF_036560865.1 Rudaea sp. | reverse complement strand
GAGCTTCGCGCAATGCAGCAATCGACGTACGCACGTCTTCCGGTGCGGCGGCACCGAGCAACCTGGCGTCGTCGCGCGAGACCCAGAGCAGACCTCCGCGCGTTTCTCCGTCAACGTAGGCAACAAAGACAGAATCGGCATCGAGGTTTTGTGAGATGGCTGCGAGTGAAATGGATCGTACGGAAGAGCCTGCCTGGTCAGCGTGATCATCATTTGTGGCGAGTAACGCGAGAAGTTCGCGCTGCGTCTTGGACTCAGCTTCAGTTCTATTTTTCTTCGCCGGTGTCAACAAATCTTCAGCGACCGCACGGTCGAACTCTTTCGCGTGTTTGGCCGATTGCAAGTTTTCGATGCGAGCACCGTCGTCGGTCATGAAGGCCAGCCAAGACAACGTGGCTGCGACTTCCGTTGTCGAATCGCGTCTTGCCAGTATTTGTTGAAAAGCCGATTTGCCAATCATGCGAATCTGTTTGCTGACCAGATAGCGGATGACCGGGCTGCCAGTTTTGCCCAGCAAGGCTTCACTTTGTCCAGCGGCCGCGAGCAAGATCTGCTGTGCTCCTGTCGCATCTCCGGTTTGGAAATGCAGTCGCGCGTCGAGCCGGATCGCGCGAATTTGCTGTGGCAGCGACATTGATCCTGACCTCGCGCCATTCAGGGCTAGGCGGGCGTCCGCCTGGCGATTCTGCTGAACCGCAAGTTCGGCAGACAGCAGCTGCCAGTCTGGAGCGGACGCGGAATTGTTCGCGAGACGTTGCGTGATTTCCGTTTCGCTCGGATTGAAGCCACCAGCATCGATCTCCACGCCGAGGCGTTCGGCCCGGACGCCCTCGGCGGCCGCAGGCATATTGAGGCCAGTGAAGATTTGCTCCGCGGCGTATTTCCAGAGTATCGCCGACTCCAGATTGTGAGTGTCTCGCTCCACGTCGGCGAACACGTTCATCGCAACTGCCATTCTTGCCGGCGCGTCGCGAACCGAAATTCGAGAAATGGCTTGGCCCAATGCATCGTAGGCTTCGCTGTCCGCGCCGAGTTGTGCAAAAAGAAACGCGGCGTTCAAATACGTGTTCGCTTCCCAGCGCAGAACGTTTTCCCTCGCATGGGCAAACTCGTCCAGCGCAAGATCGGATTGCGACAGCGCCTCGGCGACATCCCCGCGCAAGATTGCGAGATTGCCGAGCATGACATGCAGGCGCCCGCGCACCATCGGAGCATTGGGTCCTCGGGCCGATGCCAGCGCCGCTTGGCCGAGCTGCCACGCCTTGTCGGGCTTGCCTTGATCGCGTAGCAGACTTGCGTAGTTCTGCAGTGAGGTTACCCGCTCCGTGTTTTCCCCGAGCCGCTGGTATTGCGCGAGAACCCAGTCGTAACAATGCTCTGCGTCGTCGAGCTTGGCCTGCGCCTGCAGGACGAGGCAGCGGGTGTTTGCGAGGCGCACCGAAAAATAAGTCGCGTTGGAAGAATCGGAAATACCATCCGTCAGCGCCAATACCGACCGCGAGTCCCCGGTTGCGTACAACTCTTCTACGCGCCCGACACGTGCGGCCAGCGCCCGTGCCGGGTCGCGTATGGCTTGCCAGGATTGCTCGGCGACAGCAAAAGCCTGGACGGCATCCGCGCTGCGGCCATTGACGGCGAGAGCTTGGGCACGAAGATGCAGTCCCATCGCACGCCTTTGGTCGTCGTCGGCGCTCATCGTGAGTCGGTCGATATCGCTCAAGAGCGAGGGTAGCTGTGAGGGCTCGACGGGGCGTTGGAGTCTAGCCGCGATAGAGCTTGCTTGCTGCAGCCACAGTAGTCTCGGCTGCAGCGCGGGCGGTAGCGAACAATGCAAAGAGACCTTGACGTGCGCTGGCGCGACGTTCGGGTCGAACCTTTGGATGTCGATCTCATGCCCGGCATCGACGTGCCGCCAGTGCCAACCGTAGCGATAAGGTGACGAAATATCGATCGCGTCTGCGGTCGGGCTTACGAGCACGACCGATTGTCCGGATTCTTCGAGCTCCAGCCAGACGGCGCCGGCGTCGGGAGCAAACCGCAGGCTTGTGACGGGCAAATCGTGGTCTTGCCATTGACCATCCTGAGCACAAGTCAAGGCTATGGACGGTGCCGGTTCAACGACGTCCATTGAAAGCGCAAGCCAAAGGTAGAGGATTGCGCTGGGAATCACGTGTCTTTAGGCCCTATGTGCATCCCATGCAGACTGTGTCCAAATCAATGTACTGGCTCATTGCCAGTGCCCGTTCCCGTTTGGGAGATACCGGATACTGATGTGGTGTTCCAATCCGTTCGTCGGTCGGGGCGCTCCAAATAACACAGATAATCGTTCCCTGTGGTAGGAGGCGTATTCCAGTGCGGAAAGGCGTCAACGCGGTATTGTTTTTCGGTTTGATGCTTAGAATCAAATCCGAACTCAACAAAATAGTCATAGGTGTGCGTTAGGGGACCAGGAATTGTTGCCGACATCCAGCGGATATTCCCTTTATATACGTTCGGTAACAGTGCCTTCTCGATGAACATGCCCCCCCACGGGAGTAGCAGAAACAGTGTTTGGCTGTTAGAGGTGTCGGTTTGAATCATGAGTCTCGTGCCCGCTTGAATCCAAGTATCACTTGCTTGGGTACATTTGGAGCTGGGATCGGATTGCGGAGCGAGCGTTATGAAGCCGTGCGAATCCCAGATGCTTGGATCGTTTGAGGTTCCCCAGAGCAGGAGACTACTGGGAGTGGATGATTGCCATAGCTTTCCTTGGTCTTTGTCGGCGAAATCCACGCAAGTCTGATTCGGCCCGGCAGTGCAAGATTCTTTAGGGAATTTAGGCCGCGGATCGGCAATTGCGGTGAGCGAAGTCAATAGGATAAACAAGATCATCGCAGCTGCGATTGTCGGGTTTGCGGATTTTCTTTTCATGGTGAATTTTTCCCCAAGTTTGGCGTATCGATGGAAAGGACTCTGTACTGCTCGTTGATGGACAGCTCAAGCGAAACAGACTTTTTCGTGCTCAACGTGGATCGCGTAGCCAAAAAACTCACAAACCCATCCGGTGACTTTGTTAGCGGTTGATCTGGCACACCTTCGATGTGCAAGGTAATGTGCTCGGCGCCCGGCGGCACAGCGACTTCGACAAGCACATATGGCGATTGACTATCCGCGTGTTCAACGCGAGGAGGAGTGGCTTCCCCACGCATGGTGTCGTAAATGATCCGAGTGGGGCTGGCGATTACCGAGGCGCTTTGACTCGGAGCAAGGCTGCGCATGCCAATGCCGCCGATGCCGAGTCCGAGAACCAAGGCCGTAGCAACTGCAAGCCATGATTGGAGCGGACTGCGTTTCGGAAACTGCACTACACGCTTATCGCCCGAAATACTGGCAGGATTCGTTGCAACGTTCGTCGCTGCGCCAGTGGCTCCACCTGCGCGGTTGTCCTGGCCGGCCGACGCGTCAGTGCGCACAACAGCCCCCGGCCTACCCGCCAGCGCATTCCGCAAACGATTATCCGCATCGATCATTGCCAGCAATTCCGGTTTGTCCAATACATAAGCCTCGAACCACGCGGTTTCGTCGCCATCCAGTTGTCGATCCAGATAGCGGGCGAGCCATGCCTGTTCCAGCCATGTCGACATGTGCGTAGGTGCCGGTGTCACGTGAAGCTCCATTCAATTCGACACAGGTCCCTGTGTGCATAAGGGAACGCGTTGCGCGCCATTCGTCTCACCTCACACCTCCCCGATTCCGGCCCGGTCGAGCAACTCGCGGAAACGTTCGCGCGCGCGAAACGCGACGCGGCGGAAATGCGCTGTGTCGATGCCAAGATGACGGCACACATCGTCTTTGTCCTCGTCGTCGAGATAAAAGCGCGTGAGCAGCTCGCGGTCGCGCGGGACGGGTAGTTCGGCGAGCAGTGCGGTCAGCGTCTGCCGCAATTGGTCTGCGGTCACGCAAATTAACGGTGAATCGCTGCCCGGTAGCTGTTCGATGGCCTCGACCGATTCGGTCGGCCGGCGGCTGCGGTATTCGGCGCTGGTGGCGTAAACGATTGCGGCCTGCACATAGGCGGGCAGAGCGTCGGCGTCGCGGATCGCGCCGGCGCGCAGGCGATCGAGTACGCGCGCGAGAACATCCTGCGCGATATCTTCGACGATCGGGTCGCCCGGACGGCAATGCCGGCGCACGAGCACCTGCACGCCATACTGATAGCGCCGCACGAATTCAGTCTCGGCGGCGCGGTCGCCTGCCGCAATGCGCGCGACAAAATCCGACTGCGCATCGGCCTTGGCGTCTGCTTGCGTCAGATCGACGGACATGGGGCCCCTGAACCCGTATGGCGCCGACAGCCTAACAAAAATTTGACGGGAGAAGTGAGTCCCGTTGCGCCGAATGCCAGGTGGCACAAGGGACTGCGTCCCGAGTGACCCGAGGCGCTGGTGTTGTCGGGCGTTGTCGCAGTAGTTACGCGGTGCGCGCCCCGGGCATGGGCGCCAGCTGCGGCCGACGGCGCTGTTCGGCGATACCGAACAGACGCGCGAGAGTGGCGAACGGGGAATCGACGCGTTCGAGATGCTCCAGGTCGTCCAGGGGCAGCAGAATGCGATGCAGAACTCCACCGACCGGGTCATTGACCGGCGCTGCGACCTCGCGGAAACCGTAGCCGCTGAACATTCCCAGATGTGCCGGTGCGCAGGTGGCGAAGCAAAGCCGCGTCCCAAGCGCCAGCCGTCGCAGGTACACGGCCTCGAACAACTGCGCGCGCACGTTGGAGTCGCGATGTTCCTGACTCACTGCGAGGCGCGAGCACACGACGATATCGTGGTGCGGGACATGGCCGAACGCGGTGAGGTCGAACAGCGCACTGTAGTGCGCGCGCGCCCGGGTCGATGCCAGCGAGTTCGAGCGCACGGTGGCGATGATGCCTGCGTGCATATGCTCGATCAGCATGATGTCCGCGTCTGCGTCGAGATCGTCGCTGAGGGTCTTCCGCGCGTGGTCGGCGCCCGCATACGCCTTGCCGTGTTCGGCGACATAGACATCGAAGCGCAGACGTGCGACCGCGTGCTGATCGCGCTCGGATTCCGCGCGCCGCGCGACCAGGGTGCTGTAATCACCCGCGTCCATTGCGCACCCGGCCTTGATTCGAGGGTTCAACAGGCGACCGTGCGGCATGCAACATCGAGGTGCTCCGGGATTGCACAAGGAAAGGAGTGCTGTGGCGCGCGGTAGTCTCATCCGGTCGCGGCGGCCCACGACGGCTCCCAGAAGATTCTTCAGCTTTCACGTGCGGCGATTACACGCGATGGGCGCGGGCAATGCAGTAGTTGAAGCTGCCTCTTCGCGGCGAAGACTTAGCGTGCCAAGGCCCAGCGACCGATGGCTGGGTCGTCAGTAAAGAATCCGTCGATGCCGGCGTTGAGATAAGCGCGGATTTCGGCGACGGCGCCCGCGTCGTTGCGCGTTGCCGGGTCGCCGGGCGCGTGCATGTCGTTCGGCAGGAAAAAATTCTCGGGACGAAATGTATACGGATGTACAAGCAGATTCTGCGCATGCGCATTGGCAACCAGCGACGTGGGTTGGCTCAGCGTTCCGTCGGCTTTGCGTGGAATGATCGCGAGTTTGTTCGGACCGATCGCATCGGCGTAGCGCGCGATCGCGTGCAGACCCTGCGGTTGCATTAGGTCCGCGTAGGTGCGCGGATCGTTCGCCACGACGAGATCCCAGGGCCGTTCGGCAGCCTCGCCGAGCAGCTGGATCAGCTTGACGTTCGGCATGCCCGTGCCGAGTTGCCCGCGCAGATATTTGAGGTTTGCGGTCTCGAAAGATTGCAGGAACAGCGGTGCTATCTGTGCCGTGTATGGGTGTTTGCGGATCGCGGCGAGCACCACATCTTCCATCGGCAGGCCGAGCGCACGGAAATAGGTCGAATGCTTGATCTCGGGATAGATGCCGATCGGGCGCTCCTGCGATTTCGCCTGCGCGGCTGCGAATTCGACGATCTCGTCGAAGGTCGGCACTTCAAACTGCCCGTCAAACTTCATATTCGCCCGGCGAATCTCGGGCAGGCGCTCGCGCGCACGCAGGGTTTTCAATTCGGTGAGGGTGAAATCCTCGGTGAACCAGCCGCTGACCGCGTGGCCGTCGATTATTTTCGTCGTCCGGCGCGCCGCGAATTCGGTGTGGCTGACGACATCGGTCGTGCCCGCGATTTCGTTCTCGTGGCGCGCGACCAGCACGCCGTCCTTCGTCATCACCAGATCGGGCTCGATGAAATCCGCGCCGTCCTCGATCGCCTTGGCGTACGAGGCGAGGGTGTGCTCGGGCCGCCAAGCGCTCGCGCCGCGGTGGCCGATAACCAGTACATGCTCTGCAATAGGCTTCACTGGCGGCGCGGCGTTGGCGATTGTGGGGAAATTGGTCAAGGCGATGGCGAACAGCGCTGGAAATCGAGCTATCAGCATAACGGCAGGATAGCGTCGCAACATGAATTTACCGCGTCATTCCGGCAATCCATGCCGGAATGACAAGCATTGGCCGGACGCCCCGCATTGGCGCTTGCGGCCGCGCTGCGTTAACCTGCGCGACCCCGTCTTTCGCGCCCACGCGCCAGCATCGCAGACCATGCAGGAAACCTACGATTTCGCAGCTGTCGAAGCCGCTGCGCAAAAATTCTGGAACGACACGCGTGCGTTCGAGGCCAGGGAGCTCGATGCGCAGGCGCAGGCCGCCAAGCCGAAGTTCTATTGCCTGTCGATGCTGCCGTATCCATCCGGTGCATTGCACATGGGTCACGTGCGCAATTACACGATCGGCGACGTGATCAGCCGCTACCAGCGCATGCTGGGCAAGAACGTGCTGCAGCCGATGGGTTGGGACGCGTTCGGCCTGCCTGCGGAAAACGCGGCGATCAAGAACAACACCGCGCCGGCGAAATGGACCTACGCGAATATCGAGCATATGCGCACGCAGTTGCAGTCGCTCGGCTACGCGATCGACTGGAGCCGCGAGTTCGCCACCTGCCGGCCCGACTACTACGTGCATGAGCAGCGCATGTTCGTGCGCCTGTTCAAGCAGGGCCTGGCCTACCGCAAGAACTCGGTTGTCAACTGGGATCCGGTCGACCAGACCGTCCTCGCCAACGAGCAGGTGATCGACGGCCGCGGCTGGCGCACGGGCGCCCTAGTCGAGCGGCGCGAGATCCCGCAGTGGTTCCTCAAGATCACGCAGTATGCCGACGAGTTGCTCGACGATCTGGACAAGCTGCCGGGCTGGCCCGACGCGGTGAAAACCATGCAGCGCAACTGGATCGGGCGCTCGCAAGGCCTCGATATCCGCTTCGACGTCGAAGGCAAGGCCGAACCTTTGACTGTGTTCACCACGCGCCCGGATACCTTGATGGGCGTGACTTACCTCGCCATCGCCGCCGAGCATCCGCTGGCGCTGCAGGCGGCGCAGACCAATCCGCAGCTCGCCGCATTCATCGACGAATGCCGGCATGCCGCGACCGCCGAGGCGGCGATCGAGACGGCGGAGAAACGCGGCGTCGAAACCCACCTGCATGCGATCCATCCGATCAGCGGTGAAAAGCTGCCGATCTGGGTCGCGAACTTCGTACTGATGGGTTACGGCACCGGCGCGGTGATGGCCGTGCCGGGTCACGACGAGCGCGATTGGGAATTTGCGACCAAGTACGACCTGTTCATCAAGATGGTCGTGGTCGACGATGCGGTGCGCGATGCGATAGCCGAACTCGGCCGTGAGGCCGCGGGCAATCCCGACGTGATGTCCGCCGCGTTGGGCGTTAGCCCGTCGCTCGACGTGTATGAGGCTCCGGGTGCATTGAGCGTGTTCGAGGAATTCGAGCGCGATATCGTCGAAAAGGGCGCGTTCACCGACTATGGCACCTTGGTCAATTCGGGTGAATTCGACGGGCTCGACTATCGTGGCGCGTTCGACGCGATCGCCGCGTTTCTGGAAAAGGCAGGCAAGGGCGCGCGCCGCGTGAACTACCGTCTGCGCGACTGGGGCGTCTCGCGCCAGCGCTACTGGGGTTGCCCAATTCCGATTATCTACTGCGTGAAATGCGGCGCGGTGGCGGTGCCGGAGGACCAGTTGCCGGTGATCCTGCCCGAGAACGTGCAGTTCATGGGCGTGCAGTCGCCGATCAAGGCCGACCCGAACTGGCGCAAGACGACCTGTCCGCAGTGCGGCGCTCCGGCCGAGCGCGAAACCGACACGTTCGACACGTTCATGGAATCGAGCTGGTACTACGCGCGCTACACCAGTCCGGGCGCGACGACGCAGATCGACGAACGCGCGAACTACTGGCTGCCGGTCGATCAATACATCGGCGGTATAGAACACGCCATTTTGCACCTTTTATACTTTCGCCTCTATCACAAGCTGATGCGCGACACGGGCATGGTCAAGTCCGATGAGCCGGCGACCAACCTGTTGTGCCAGGGCATGGTCATTGCCGAGACGTTCTATCGCGAGCAGGCCGATGGCAGCCGCGAATGGATCAATCCCGCCGATGTCGAAATCCAGCGCGACGACAAGGCGCGCATCGTCGGTGCGCTGCTCAAAGCCGACGGCAAGCCGGTCGAGATCGGCGGCATCGAGAAAATGTCGAAGTCGAAGAACAACGGCGTCGATCCGCAGACGATGGTAGGCAAATACGGCGCCGACACGGTGCGTCTGTTCTCGATGTTCGCCGCGCCACCCGAACATTCGCTGGAATGGCGCGAAGCCGGCGTCGAAGGCATGTCGCGTTTCCTGCGCCGCCTGTGGCGCGATCTGCATGCGCATGTGTCGCAGGCCCCTGGGAACGTAGCGACCGAAGGTCGCACTGATTCACTTCCCCCGCAAAGCGGGGGAAGTGGCCCGCAGGGCCGAAGGGGGAGCGCCACAGAAGTCGATCCGTCTGCACTGGACGCCGCGCAGAAGACGCTGCGCCGCCAGGTGCACGAAACCATCGCCAAAGTGAGCGACGACTATGGCCGCCGGCTGTCGTTCAACACCGCGATCGCAGCCTTGATGGAATTGCTCAATGCGGTCGGCAAGTTCGGCGATATGTCCGATCAGGGCCGCGCCGTGCGCCACGAAGCGTTCGAGACGATCGTGCTGCTGCTCAATCCGATTACGCCGCATGTCTGCCACGCGTTGTGGCAGCATCTGGGTCATGCCGAGCCGATCATCGAGCAGCTTTGGCCGCAGGTTGATGCTCAGGCGTTGACGAAGAGCGCGGTCACGCTTGCGGTGCAGGTGAATGGCAAGCTGCGTGGGCAGATCGAAGCGGCGATCGACGCCGCGCGCGCGGAAATTGAAAAAGCGGCGCTTGCCGAGCCCGGCGTGGCGAAATTTCTCGAAGGCGTGAGCGTGAAGAAAATCATCGTCGTGCCGGGCAAGATCGTGAATATTGTCGTAGGATGATTGTATGAGCGAGCCAATGCGGGACTCGGGACTCGGGACTCGGGACTCGGAAATGAAATGCCGCACCGCCCGGCGCAGGCAAACTGCGATTTGGGAACGTTTCAAGACGGTATGGTTGAGCGCTTTTCCCGAATCCCGAGCGCCGAGCCCCGGGCCCCGACTTGCACTGACACTGTGCCTCTGTAGCCTGGTCGCCGCCTGCGGTTTCCAACTGCGCGGCGAGGTCAAGCTCGCGTCGAACCTGCAGCGCGTGTATGTGACGAGTTCGGATACTTACGGTCCGCTCAAGCACAATGTCGAGGCGGCGCTGACGCGTGCGGGTGCGAAGATCGAAAGCGTGCCCGGCGAGGGCATCGCGCAGATCAACATGACCGGAGTCGGTGTGACCACCGTGGTCGCCTCGGTCGGCGCGAATGCGCGCGTGAACCAGTTCAACATGGTCTATCACGTCGATCTGGAAATCAGCGATGGCGCGGGCAAAACCGTGTTCGAGAAACAGCCGATCGAGCAGACGCGCAGCTTCACCTTCGATCAGACACAGGCGATCGGCACCGGCTCGGAGCAGGACTTGATCCGCCGCGAGATGGAACGCGACATGTCCCAGGCGATCATGCGCAAGATCGACGTACTCGAGCGCAAGTTCTCGCAGTAAGCGCGAATCCGCGCGCCGCCATGCCGACTACTCTGCCCGCGTTGCGCAAACAGTTGAC
>NZ_DATBQK010000067.1:0-11414 GCF_036560865.1 Rudaea sp. | reverse complement strand
GGCGGCATCGTCACCTTCGTCAACTTCGCCTTGATGCAGATCGGCAAGCTCGAACAATTCGCGGGTTTCATTTCCGGCCTGTTTTTCCAGACCCCCTCGTTGTCCGATTTCTTCGCCGTGCTCGACGCCAAGGCAGTGCTGCAGGAAAAGCCGGGCGCGCCGCCACTGCCGGCCAACGTGCGCGGCGATGTGCAGTTCGACAACGTCTCGTTCGGCTACGACGCCTCGCATCCGGCGCTGAGAAACCTGAGCTTCCGCATCCCTGCCGGAGGCACGGCGGCGATCGTGGGGCCGACCGGCGCCGGCAAGACCACGGCGCTGACCTTGCTCTATCGTGCCTACGATCCGAGCGCGGGCCGCATCATGATCGACGGCATCGATATCCGTGAAGTCGGCCTGAATTCACTGCGCGAACACATCGCCGTGGTGTTCCAGGATCCCGGCTTGTTCTATCGCTCGATCGCCGACAATCTGCGCATCGGCAACCCCGAAGCAAGCGACGCTGAACTCGAGGCTGCCGCGCAGGCCGCCGAGGCGCACAACTTCATCATCGTCAAACCCGAGGGCTACTCGACCCTGGTCGCCGAGCGCGGGCGCTCGCTCTCCGGCGGCGAACGCCAGCGCCTGTCGATCGCGCGCGCAATGCTCAAGGATGCACCGATCCTGATACTCGACGAAGCGACCAGCGCGCTCGACAATGCGACCGAGGCGCGCATTCAACGCGCGCTGAATGCATTGACTAAAAATCGCACCACCTTCGTCATTGCGCATCGACTGACCACCGTGCGCAATGCCGATGTGATCCTCGTGCTCAAGGACGGCCAACTGATCGAGCAGGGCCGTTATGCCGAACTGGTCAAACTCGGCGGCGTGTTCGCCGAACTCGACGCGCAAGGCAAATTCGTGCCCGATGCCGAAGAGGAAGCCGGCAGCGATGCGGAAGATCTGCTGATCTCCGGTTAACATTACGCTCGGGTAAAGTACACTTTGACCCATGGCTGCGACACGGAGCGAAGTCCGCGCAGCACATGTTATCTTTGCTCATTCGTCATGAGGTACCGCCATGCGTTTTTGCACCGCCTTGATCCTGGCCGGCATGCTGTCGGCATTGCCGGGTCTCGCCGCCGCCGATCAGGCCAGCGAGGCTGCGCTCGAAGCGCGCGTGAAAGCGCTGGAGCAGCACATCGCCGAGCTTGAAGCGAGATTGAACGTAGTCGCTTCTCGGCAGGCGCCGCCGCCCTCCGCAGCGGGCGCCGCCGGGGCGCCCTCAATGGCGGCAACTGCAGCACCGGCGACGAGTGTGGCCGCCGCCGCGCCGCGCTGGACCGATTCGGCCAACTGGGGCGCGATCAAGACCGGGCTGGGCTGGAGTCAGGTCAAGGCTCTGCTCGGCCCCGCGGGCAGGGTAACCACGGGCGTGTTCGGCGATGTCTGGTACTACCCGGACGACAGCGGCGGCCGCGTTATCTTCGATCGCGACGGGCGCGTGTCGGAATGGAATGCGCCGGGGCACTGATCCGGCCATATCGACCGGCTAGTGTGTCGTTCCGCAAATAACTTTACGTACGACGCTTTCATTCCCTTCTCCCGCTGGCGGGAGAAGGTGCCGAAGGCGGATGAGGGTGGCGCAGGTGAAGCGCACACCGCTCCATGTCGCGCCACCCTCACCCGGCGCGCCGTGCGCGCCGACCTCTCAGCTGTGCACTCCCTATGGTCGCCGCAGCGGGAGAGGTGACAATGGCAAGTTACAAATGAAACGCGACACTACATCGCGCTGACTACATCCGGAACACGCCGAAGCGTTGCTTCTCGATCGGCGCATTGAGCGCGGCGGAAATAGCCAGTCCGAGCACGCGGCGCGTATCCGCCGGATCGATCACGCCGTCGTCCCAGAGGCGCGCGCTGGCGTAGTAGGGGTGGCCCTGGCGCTCGTACTGCTCGCGGATAGGCGTCTTGAATGCGTCCTCTTCTTCCTTCGCCCATGTCTTGCCCGCGGCTTCGATGCCGTCGCGGCGCACCGTGGCCAGCACTGAGGCGGCCTGTTCGCCACCCATCACGCTGATGCGCGCATTCGGCCACATCCACAGAAAGCGCGGCTGGTAGCCGCGACCGCACATGGCGTAATTGCCGGCGCCGAAACTGCCGCCGATGATCACGGTGAATTTCGGCACGTGCGAGCAGGCGACTGCGGTGACCATCTTCGCGCCGTCCTTGGCGATTCCTGCCTGCTCATACTTCTTGCCGACCATGAAGCCGGTGATGTTCTGCAGGAACACCAGTGGAATATCGCGCTGATTGCACAATTCGATGAAATGCGCGCCCTTGAGCGCGGACTCGGCGAAGAGGATGCCGTTGTTCGCCACGATCCCGACCGGATAGCCGTATATATGGCTGAATCCACAGATCAGCGTCTTGCCGTAGCGCGCCTTGAACTCCTGGAATTCCGAACCGTCGACGATGCGCGCAATGACTTCGCGGATATCGAACGGCCGGCGCGTGTCCTGCGGAATGACGCCGTAGATCTGCTCGGGCGGGTAGAGCGGCTCGCTGGGTTCGCGGATCGCCAGCGGCACCTGCTTGCGCCGGTTCAGATTCGCGACGATATCGCGCGCGATGCTGAGCGCATGCGCATCGTTCTCGGCGAAATGATCGGCGACACCCGAGATCGAGGTGTGCACGTCGGCACCGCCGAGCGACTCGGCATCGACGACTTCACCTGTCGCTGCTTTCACCAGCGGCGGGCCGCCGAGAAAGATCGTGCCTTGTTCCTTGACGATCACCGTCTCGTCGCTCATCGCCGGCACATAGGCGCCGCCCGCGGTGCACGAACCCATCACTACGGCGATCTGTGGGATATTCAGCGCGGACATGCGCGCCTGGTTGTAGAAGATGCGGCCGAAGTGGTCGCGGTCGGGAAACACCTCGTCCTGCAGTGGCAGAAACGCACCACCCGAGTCGACGAGGTAGATGCACGGCAGGCGATTCTCCAGCGCGATTTCCTGCGCACGCAGATGCTTCTTCACGGTGATCGGAAAATAGGTGCCGCCCTTGACCGTCGCATCGTTGGCGACGACGACGACCTCACCGCCATGCACGCGCCCGATGCCGGTGATCACGCCGGCGCACGGCGCGCTGTTGTCGTACATGCCGTGCGCGGCGAGCGGCGAAAATTCGAGGAACGGCGATCCCGGATCGAGCAGGGCGCGCACGCGTTCGCGCGGCAGCAGCTTGCCGCGCTCGGTGTGTTTCGTGCGCGCCTTGTCGCCGCCGCCAAGAGCCACCTGCGCCATCTGCGCCCTCAGATCGTCGACCACGGCACGCAACTGCGTCGCATTGGCCTGGAATTCGGGCGAGCGTGGATCGATCTGCGAGGCAAGAACGGGCATGGCCGGGAGGTTCGGTTGCGAGGAGCGCATCAAACCACATCCGTGCGCGCGATTGCCAGCATCGGGACTATAGGCTGGCATGGTCCAACGAAGTTGGCTCGGATCAAGTGGGGAAGTTCATTCGGCTGACGAGAGCGGAAAACCTTGGGTCCGAGCGAAGATTGTCCCAACGTGGATCGAGCCGCAACCATACGAGCCAATGGGAGCGTTCGTCGAAGGCCTTCTCCAGCCAACCGAATGCCGCATCTTTCTCATTGAGCCCCGCATAAATGAGCGCTACGCCATATGAGGTTACAAATCTGCTCTTGGAGAGCGACTCAAGTTCTGCCGTTGCCTGGTTCGCCTCTTGCATTCGTCCAGATGCAGCGTCCACCGAGCCACGGGCCGCAACAAGAACCGGCCAATTGCGAAAAGCGACCTCCGCTTTTTGGAATTCGCTTAGGGCGTCATCATATCTCTTCGATTGCTGATAGGTTCGTCCAAGCCAGAGGTGCGCCAGTGCATAGTCGCTATTCATCTCTAGAACGGCTTGCAACTGTTTGGTTGCTTCCTCGTATTTCCCGGTGTAGTAGTACTGAAAACCGACGTCAGTGTTGATCGCGAGAGAAAGCGGATCGTATTCTTGCGCGGCTCGAATTTCCTGCAGGGCTTCATTCGCTCTGCCCATCGCCAGCAAATAGACGCTATACCACTGATGCGTGATCGGATAGCGCGGATTCAACGCAATGGCTCGCTTGAACTCCGCGTCCGCCCCAGGCCAATCCCATTCGAAGTAAAACTTCTCGTAAGCCAGCGACGCGTGTGCCTCCGCAAGCGACGGGTTCAGCGCGAGCGCCTTTAGCGCATATTGCTTCGCGAGCGGAAAGGCGTCGCGAGGGGTGACGTCACTCAGATAACCCAAGGTCGTATAGGAGTCCGCGAGGCCAGAGTAAGCCATCGCGAAATTCGGATCGATTTCAATCGACCGCCGAAACTGTTCGATCGCACGCTTGATCCCACCTGCGGATCGCTGATTCCAGTAATAGCGGGCCTCGAGATAGGCACGGTAGGCATCCGGGTTGTCCGTTGCGCGGTAAGCGAGACGTTGTTGATCTTCCCCGGTCAGGGCGGGCCTCAGCTCGTGCGCCACATCCCGCACGATTTGCCCCTGCAAATGGACCAGCTCGCCAGAGTCGCCCTCATAATTTGCACCCCAGATTTGTGAGTCCCTCGCCGCATCGACAAGGTCGATCTGTATCCTCACCTTGCTGCCATTGCGGATCATTTTGCCCATAATCACAGCAGCAACGTGCAGTTCGAGTCCAACTTTACCTGGCTCGACAGTCGGGCTCTTGTAGCGAAACGCGCTCGCTCTTGGTGTTACGCGAATTTCGGGCAGCAACGTAAGACTGTTGATGATGCTCTCGGTGATTCCATCCGCAATGTAATCATCGGCGGCGCTGCCGCTACTGAAGGGCAGAACTGCCACGGATGTAAATCCGCTCGGAGGCGATTTGACTCGTTCGCGCAGAGTGAGGCCAGCGCCAATTGCGATCAGCGTGAATAAAGCGATGATCGACCGACGCTTCCACATGGCGCCGGTTCGCTTGCCAGCGCTCGCTTCTTCACGCGGGGGAGCGATGTGCTGAACCACTGCATCGGTCTTTGCGTTCGCGCCGACGGGACTGCGTGACGCTTCGGGTACCGCGGGTCCTGCCGCTGGAACCGACTGTGGCCGGACTGACTCCTCTCCGGTTGTAACCGAGGCAGCGAATCGGTATCCCCGTCTCGGAACCGTCTCGATCCAGCCGTTTCTATCCGGCGCGTCCGCCAGAGCCTTGCGGAGCACGGAAATATTGACGCTTAAGTTGACTTCCTCGACCACAAGACCCGGCCAGACTTCGCGCAACAAGTCGTCCTTGCCCACAAGGTGGCCTTCGTTGCTGACCAGGACAACCAGAAGGTCGAACGCCTTACCTGTCAGGGCGACGGGCTGTCCGGCTCGGAGCAACAGTCGCTCCCTCTGGATAAGGGTGAACTCCCCGAAGCGGAAAGTCGTCGGTGTGTGCATGCTCACGGTTAGGGGTTAGGAAATTTGCAGTAAAAATCCAGCCAATTTGCAAAGACGCAAAGTGGTTTGGCGCCTGATGATGCTAGCACACGCCGTGTGGAGAACGTTCTTGCGACGTGTCCACCACAGACAGGAGATTGAGATGTTCAACCGTACGAAATCAACCATCGCCAGATTCAGCATATTGCTGTTCGCAGCGGTACAGGTACCACTATATGCGCAGGACGAGGGAGCACTGCGGACGCCAAAAGGTGACATCGCGCTTGAACTGGTCGGCCAAGTGTTGAATGTGCCGGCGACGCCAACCTCGGAGCAGTACGGGTATCTGTCGTTTGTACGCGGCATCGACACGGTCTTCACGTCAACGTTTCATAACGAAACGACTGCGCTTTTCACGTTCTATACCGCGGCGAATACCACACAGGTGATCAACAACGGAAACCTCCGAATTGTCGATCGAATCGGTACAACGACCATCTACTTTAATGACGCGCCAAATGGAAATTTCGCTGTTCCGAATACATTCGCAAGTGGAACGCCAATTCTAACGATGTCGCTGAAGCAGCAGGTAATCCTGGATCTAGTGGGAAACACGTTCACGGCGGTGAACATCAACACGGTAACTTCGCGAAGCGCTTTCGTTGTGTACGGAAATAAATTCCATTTTGGCCATGTCGGGGAGCAGTTCAGAACTTTCATCAGTGGACGAGGAAACAGCACGGGAACGCCGGCTGGCTTTGTGATCGGCGGCTACGTAGTACCCATTGCGGAGTCAACTCAATAGGTGAACCAGCAACCGCAAAACCCCCTCACCAAAAACAAAACCGGCCGCACAGGGCGGCCGGTCGTCTACGAACGAAATGCGCTGCGGCTAATCAGTGACCGCTGGCATCCTTCTTCGCCGCCTCGTCTGCCTTTGTGGCGGCGTCCTTGACATCCGCGGCTCCCTGCTTGGCGGTGTCGGCGGTCTCCGCCGCGCTGGTGGTGGCGGCCTTGCCGGATTCCGCGGCGGCTCCGGCTGAGGCCGCAGCGCCGGTCATGTCGCCGGATTTGGCCTGGTCGGCGGCCTGTTGCGCCGAAGCGGCGGCGTCCTTCGCCTGTTGCGCGGTCTTTTCGGCGGCAGCCTTGGTCGCCTCAGCGGCAACCTTGGCCTTGGCGGCGGCATCGGCCGCGGCCTGTTGGGCGTTATCACTGCACGCGCCAAGTGCGGTTGCGAGTGCGGCGGCGATCAAGATTTGTTTGAACTGCATGGAGAGCCTCCCGGGGAAATTTGTGTGGGTGTTGCGGTACGGAACGATGATGCCCGATTCGCGGCGGCGCGGATGTACGCGCCGCTGGGTGCGGAGCTTACACCAGCTCGACGGCCAGCGCAGTGGCTTCGCCGCCACCGATGCACAGAGACGCGACGCCACGCTTGCCACCGCGCGCCTTGAGGGCGTGCAACAGGGTGACGACAAGGCGTGCGCCGGATGCGCCGATTGGATGGCCGAGCGCGCAAGCGCCGCCATTGACGTTGAGTTTTTCGTGCGGCACGCCGAGTTCCTTCATCGGCGCCATGGCGACCACGGCAAAGGCTTCGTTGACCTCGAATAGATCCACGTCCTCGACCTTCCAGCCTGCCTGCTTGAGCACGCTCGAAATCGCGCCGATCGGTGCGGTCGTGAACCACTCGGGTTCATGCGAATTGGTCGCATGGGCGACGATGCGCGCCAGCGGTTTCAAGCCGCGCTTGGCCGCTTCGTCGGCGCTCATGAGGATGGTCGCGGCGGCGCCGTCGGAAATGCTCGACGAGCTCGCGGCGGTCACGGTGCCGTCTTTCTTGAAGGCGCCTTTCAGCGTCGGAATCTTGGCGATATCGGACTTGCCCGGCTGCTCGTCGGTGGCGAACTCGACCTCGCCCTTGCGCGTGGCGACCTTGACCGGAACGATCTCCGCGGCGAACGCACCCGAGGCGATCGCGGCCTGCGCGCGCTTGACCGATTCGATCGTAAAGGCGTCCTGCGCTTCGCGCGTGAAGCCGTACTTGGCGGCGGTCGCTTCGGCGAACACGCCCATCGACTGACCGTCGTAGGGATTGGTCAGACCGTCCCAGGCCATGTGGTCGACCAGCTTGGCGTCGCCGTAGCGCAGGCCGGTGCGCGCGGCGACCATATGTGGCGCGTTGGTCATCGACTCCATGCCGCCGGCGACGACGATGCTCACTGAACCGGCCTTGATCAGATCGTTGCCGAGCATGATCGCCTTCATGCCCGAGCCGCAGACCTTGTTGATCGTCGTGCAGCCCGCCGATTTCGGCAGCCCCGCGGCGAGCGAAGCCTGGCGCGCGGGTGCCTGGCCCAGATTGGCCGGCAACACGCAGCCCATGATCACTTCGCCGACATCCGCGGCCGGCACGCCGGATTGCTCCAGAGCGGCCTTGATCGCCGTCGCGCCGAGCGTGGTGGTGGGCACGCCGGTGAACTGACCGAGCATGGAACCGATGGCGGTGCGCTTGGCGCCGACGATGACGATATCTGACATGACGTTTCCTTGGTTTGGCGGCGGAGGTGGGGTGGCCGATGATTATCGCGCCGTGGACGAGTTGCGGCAAATACGGACTGAGATGGGGACTTACCACGATATGCAGTCGACCAGGCGATAGTTCAACGATCGCGCATGCCGTCAGCGAACGGCTTAGGAAACTCCGAACAACTCTCCGTTCGCCCTGAGCCCGTCGAAGGGCGCATTGCAAGGGCGCGCAGGGTTTCTCGGAGCGTGCTTCGACAAGCTCAGCACGAACGGTAGTTTTTCAGAGGATCCTTAGGCGAAGCTGGTCCTTAGGCGAAGCTGGTCGAGTGGATTGACGCTGCGACGAAGATTGCGTCGGACAAACACCCGCCGCGAGCTTGCGCTTGCGTGCTGAGGCCATCAGTCACGCAAGCGCAGCAGACTTTACTCAATTAATTTTCTGCAATCGATCGTAGTCGTGTTGATCAGCGGGTTCGAGCGCGTCGGTAGTGGAGGCGCAGACCAATCGCAACGAACGCCAGCACCAGCAGCACCAGACTCCAGCCACTGAGCAATGGAACCGGAATGCTCGGCGCGAGCACGTTGACCGTGGCCGCTGCCGTGCCGCCGGTGCCGCCCTCAGTTGAGGTCACTGCGCTGGTGACGTTGTTCTGCACTCCGCCCACAATACCCCTGACATTGACCGAAAACGTGCAACTGCTGCTCGCGGCGAGGGTCGCGCCGCCGAGACTGACGCTAGTGGAATTCGCCACGGCGGTGATCGTGCCGCCTCCGCAGGAGCCGGTCAGGCCGTTGGGTGAGGCGACCGTCAGCCCGGATGGCAGCGCATCGCTGAAGCCGACACCGGTCAGCGTCGACGCGTTCGGGTTGTTGATCGTGAAACTCAACGACGTCGTGCCGCCCAAGGCAATCTGCGTTGCGCCAAACGCTTTGCTGATGGTCGGCGCCGCAGCCACGACCAGACTTGCGGTGTTCGACGTGGTGCCCGTGCCGCCGTTGGTCGAGGTTACCGCGCCGGTCGTGTTGTTCTTTACGCCTGCGGACTGGCCGACGATGGAAGTGATCGTAAAGCCGCATGTGCCGCCCGCGGGAACGGTTGCGCCCGCAATGCTGATACTGCTCGATCCAGAGACTGCGGTCACCGTGCCACTGCACGTACCCGACAGCCCGCTGGGTGTGGAGATGACCAGCCCCGCAGGCAGCGCGTCGCTGGCGCCGACGCCAGTCAGCGCAACCGTCGTGTTCGGGTTAGTTATCGTGAAAGTCAGCGGCGTCGTGCCGCCAACCGGGATCGACGCCGCGCCGAAGGCCTTGCTGATGGTCGGTGGTGCCACAACGGTAACGCTGGCCGAAGCCGTGCCGCCGCTGCCGCCTTCCGTCGAGGTTATCGCGCTGGTGATGTTGTTCTTCACGCCGGCCGCCGTGCCGGTGACGTTGATCGTGATATTGCACGGCTCGGTTTCCGGCAGTGACACGCCGGATAGGCTGACGCTGCCCGATCCGGCCGTGGCGGTAACCGTGGCGCCGGTACAGTTGAAGACGGTCAGTCCATTGGGAGTGGAGACGACCAGCCCGGCAGGCAGCGTGTCGCTGAAGCCGATGCCGGTCAGCGTCTGGTTGGGGTTCGGATTGAAGACGTGGAAGGTCAACGAGGTCGTGCCATTGAGCGGAATCGTTGGTACGCCAAAGGCTTTACTGATAGTCGGCGGCGCGATCACTTTGACCGAGGCAAGGGCAAAATTGCCTGCGCCGCCGTTAGTCGAGGTCACCTGCATCGTGTTTTCTGCCAGACCCGCCACGGTACCGGTGACGTTCACCGAGAACGTGCAGCTGCCGCTGGCGGCAATGGTTGCTCCAGAAAGAGAAACAGAGCCGGATGCCGCGACAGCGGTGATCGTGCCACCACCGCACGAACCCGTCAGTCCGTTCGGCGACGCGACGACCAACCCTCCAGGCGGTATGCCGGTCCCATTGGGCAGCGGGTCGGTGAACGCCACACCTGTCAGAGCCGCTGTCGCGTTCGGGTTGGTGATGGTGAAACTCAACGACGTTGTACCGCCCAACAGAATCGACGCCGCGCCGAACGCTTTGCTGATGGTTGGCGGCGCCAGGACGGTAAGCGAAGCTGCTGCGGTGTTTCCTGTGCCGCCATTCGTTGAAGTCACCGCGCCGGTAACGTTGTTCTTCACACCGGCCGAGACCCCCACGATGTTAGCCACAGTAAAGCCGCATGTGGCGCCTGCTGGAACTATCACGCCCGCAAAGCTGATGCTGGTTGACCCCGAGACTGCGGTAACCGTGCCACTGCAGTTACCCGACAACCCGCTAGGTGTGGAGATAACTAGCCCCGCAGGCAGCGCGTCGTTGAAGCCGACTCCGGTCAGCGCCGTCGTAGCGTTCGGGTTGGTGATGGCGAATCTCAACGACGTTGTACCGTTTATCGGTATCGTCGATGCGCCAAAGGTCTTCGTCGTGCTCGGCGGAGCGACCACGGTGATGCTGGCGTTGGACGTCACCACGGTCGTACCCGAGGAGGCACTAACCGTGTTGCTCAGGACCCCGGCTTGGGTTCCGACCACATTGACGGAGAACGTACAGGAAGCGCTTGCAGCGAGCGTTGCTACGGCGAAACTGAGCGACGAAGTGCCTGCCGTCGCCGTGAAGCCAGCCGCGCAAGGATTGACCAGTCCATTGGGCGTGGCTATGACCAGGCCTGCCGGAAATGTGTCGGAAACCTGCAGGGCGGTCAGCGTAGTCGCGTTCGGATTACTGAGGGTGAACGTCAGCGAGGTGGTGCCGTTGAGCGGAATCGTCGCCGCACCGAACGCCTTGGTGATTTGTGGCGGGGGAGGGGTTTGTGCCACCAATGGCAGCGGTGCCAGCGCGGCGCCGAAAACCAGTGTCAGCAGGGCCAGCGTGCCGCGTGGCACGCGGGAGACGACGGACGAACGAACCCAAGACGCAAATCGCTTCACAGGCAATCCCCTCGTTGTCGCCAGAGCACCTTGGCGGGTTGTCGCGGCCAAGCGTCGGTGCGCACCTCACGCCTGCCGGGGTGGATTAGACGCTATCGACGGAAAAAATTCCAGACGGGATTTTGCATGCGGCGCGCAGCCCGGCGTGTGGCTGCAATCGCGTTTCGCGGTCGCTATATCGCAACGAAATCAGAAGATTCAGTTCTTGCCGTGAAACAACTCACGGCCGATCAGCATGCGGCGGATTTCGTTGGTGCCGGCGCCGATTTCATAAAGTTTTGCGTCGCGCAGGATGCGTCCGGTCGGGTATTCGTTGATATAGCCGTTGCCGCCGAGTGCCTGGATCGCTTCGAGCGCGACCTTGACCGCGTTTTGCGAGGCATTGAGCAGACACGAGGCTGGATCGATACGCGACTTGATGCCGCGGTCGAAATCCTGGGCGACGATGTAGGCGTAAGCGCGTGAACTTTGCAGCGCGGTATACATATCCGCAAT
>NZ_DATBQK010000066.1:0-23853 GCF_036560865.1 Rudaea sp. | reverse complement strand
AAGCCGACCAGGTTCAGCGCGCGCCAGGGCTTGACCCAGGCGATGACGAAAATCGCCGCATTGAGCACGGCGTAGTAGCTGAACAGCGCGACGTGATTGTTGCTGCCGGTGGCAATCAGAATCGGCGCGAGAAAGCCGCCGACGATCGCCAGCAGCGCCAATGCGAGAGCGTCCTGCAGCACGGCCAATGCACCGGCGGCGGCGACGATGACAACCAGCAGGGCGAAAGCGAGCACCGGCGGCAACAGCGCATACAGGCGATACGCGGCGAACACGGTCAGGATCAGCACGCCGATCGCGCCGCCCTGCAGGCTCAACGCGAATGCGCGATGCGATGCGCGCTTGCGCCAGGCGAAAGCGAGCGCTGCGAGCGCCGCCACGGCGATGCTGGCGAGGCGAAATTCGATCGGCATCCTGAGCCAGCCCTGATCGGCTGCGTACTTGAGCAGGGCGGCGACGCCGAGAAACAGCACGATCACGCCAACCTTCACCGGCACATTGCCCGAGGTAAACCAGCGCCTGATCGCGGCTGCGGCGGCGCTTTCCGGGCGTGGCGACGTCGATGCCGAGAAGCCGCGCGGTGCCGCGCGCGCTGGCGCATCGTCGGATTGCGCGGATGCAATCGATTCCGGTGTCGATTCGCCGTGCATCGCGATTTCGTCGCGCGCATGTTCTTGCACGGCGGCAAGCGTGGTGGAAGAAACAGTCGGTGACGCTTCAGCCACGGTATCCGCAGCCGCAACTTGCTCAGGCTCCGCGGCCGACGCATCAACGTGAACGAAGGGCGCGCTCGTCGTGGTACTGCGTGTCGCCAGCGTGACTGTCGCGCGCGCCAGATCCGCTTCGAGCCTGGTCACGCGTGCGCTCAGGCGCCGCCACAGCGCCGCCGTCAATCCGGCGATGGCACCAAACAGCGCCCCGGTGAATCCGGTCGATTCGTCGAATACGCCGGCGCAGAGCCAGGCGCCCAGCGCCGCACCGACGAGCATCAGCAAGAACGGCATGGTCACTCCCCTCAAGTCCCCGCATCACTCTGCAACAAACGCTGTTCGGCCGGCGTTAACCGGCCGCGGATGGTGCATCCCTCAATACAGCGCCTTCTCGCCCGGCGGCCGCGACTTGAAGCGCTTGTGCACCCATAGATACTGATCCGGCGCCTCGTCCACCATGCGCTGAATCAGCAGATTCACGCGTGCCGTGTCGGCGACTACATCGCCACCCGGAAAATCCGCCATCGGCGCTTCCAGGCGCAACACGTAACCGCGACCATCATGCCGGCGCCGGTGAAAAAACGGAATCACCGCCGCGCCGGACAGACGCGCCAGATGGTGGGTTGCGGTGATCGTCGCCGCGCTGACGCCGAAGAACGGCACGAACACGCTGTCCTTGCCGCGCATGTCCTGATCCGGTGCGTACCAGAGCGTGCCGCGACGGCGCAGATAGCGCACGCTTGCGCGCAATTCGTCCTTGGTGAACATCGCTTCGGCGTAGTGCAGGCGTGCGCGCAGGACGCAACGCTCGAATACCGGATCGTCCATCACGCGATACATGCCGGCGATGCGCATGCGCTGCGAAACCAGGCGCGCGCACAGTTCGAGATGGGAAAAATGCGCACCGACCAAAAGTACACCTTTACCTTTTTCCCGGCAGGCGTCGAGATGCTCGAGGCCTTCGATCGCGCATGGCACACGCGCGAGCGCGCGATCGGATCCCATCCAGGCCAGCGCGAATTCGACCAGCATCAGGCCCAGATCCGCGAGCGACGCGCGCAGCAAGGTCGCGCGCGCGGACGGCGTCAATTGCGGCAGGCAGATTTCGAGATTGCGCTGTGCCACATGCCGGCGCTCACCGGGCAACAGCGCGGTCAGCAGGCCGAGCCCGCGGCCGAGCCAGAACAGCAAACGGTAGGGCAGGCGTGCGATCAGCCAGATCACGCCGATGCCGATCCACGAGGGCCAGTAGCGCGGCGAGAGCAGGCGGGGCGGGGCGGGCTCGGTCGAGGTCATCCGTTGAAGTATAAAGACAGGAGAGCCGGGAATCGGCAGTCGCAGCCGGGCGACCCGTTTCCACGCCAGATTTTGCGAGGCGAAAATCCAGATGGATTCCAGCTTGACCAGCTTCGCTGTTGAGAAGCGCTTCGCTGGAATGACGAGCGGACCAGCTCTTCCTGAGTCCCGAGTCCCCGACCACAGCTATACTTTCCCTCCCCAACTCGCGACCTGCCCGTGCCGCTACGCCGCTTCATCTACACGCTCACGATGTACCTGCTGACGCCGGCGATCCTGTACCGGCTGGCGGCGCGCGGTTTTCACTACCGCGAATATTTCGAGCGCTGGCGCGAGCGTTTCGGTTTCGTCAAGGATACCGGCAAGCGCGAGAGCATCTGGCTGCACGCGGTATCGATGGGCGAGGTCAATGCGGCGCTGCCGCTGATCGACGCGCTCATGCGCCGCTACCACGGTGCGACGTTCGTGATCACGACGGTGACGCCGACCGGCTCGGAGCGCGTGCGCCGCGTTTACGGCGATCGTGTGATGAACGTGTACCTGCCCTACGATCTGCCCGCATCGATCCGCCGCTTTCTCGATCGCATCCGGCCGCGGCTCGCGGTCATCATGGAAACCGAGATCTGGCCGAACCTTTTTTTCGAGTGCGAGGCGCGCGCCATTCCGCTGGTCATCGCCAATGCGCGCCTGTCGGAAAAAAGCCTGCGCGGCTACCGCCCGATACGTCCGCTCGCGCGTCAGGCGCTGGCCAGTGCGCGCTATATCGCGGCGCAGTCAGCGACCGACGCGGCGCGCCTGCAGGAGCTGGGCGCACCGCGCGAACGCCTGGGCGTGATCGGCAATCTGAAATACGACATGACCGTGCCTGCGCAACTGATCGAGCAGGCGCACACGATGCGCGCGGCCTGGGGCGCGCGGCGCCCGGTGTGGCTCGCGGCAAGCACACACGACGGCGAGGAGCTGGCCGTGCTCAAGGCGCAGGCCGTGGTGTTGCGCCGTTTTCCCGACGCGCTGCTGCTGATCGCGCCGCGCCATCCCGAACGCTTCAAGCCGGTGGCGCAAGCCTGCCGCAGTTTCGGTTTCGTCACGCGCACGCGCAGCGAAGATGTTGTGGCCAGTTCGGATACGCAGTGCTTCGTCGTCGACACACTCGGCGAACTGCTCTACTTCTACGCGGCGACCGATGTGGCATTCGTCGGCGGCAGTCTCGTGCCGATCGGCGGGCACAACGTGCTCGAGCCCGCGGCGCTCGGCGTGCCGATCGTGGTCGGGCCGTACCTGTTCAATTTCGCCGAGATCAGCGCCAGCTTGCTCGATGCCGGGGCCGCGTTGCAGGTAAGCGACGGCGATCAACTCGGCGGTGAGATCCTGCGCCTGCTCGCCGACCCGGCGTTGAGCGCCAGGATCGGCCGCGCCGCGCAGGATGCATTCGAGCGCGAGCAGGGCAGCGTATTGCGCACGCTGGCGATCATCGAGAACGTGCTCGAGGAACGCGAAGCGGACATCGCGCGGCGCGAATCGGCAAAGGCGTAAGCATCGCGTCTTCCCGGCGCCGGTTTGCCGATCGGAATTACTCCAGCAACGAATTCACCGCGTCGAGATCCTTCGCCGCCACCACACCTGCGGACTCCTTGAGCTGCAGGCCGCTGAGCACGAACTGATGGCGTGCCTGCGAGTAAGCACTTTGCGCGTTGAGCAAGGTGCTCTGGCTGATCAGCACATCGACGATGGTCTTGGTGCCGACCTCGAAGCCCGCCTGGGTCGCGTCCAATGCGCTTTGCGCGGAAACCACGGCGGCCTTGGTCGCTTCGACTTCGCTGATACCGGCGATCACCGCGCGATAGGCGTTGCGCGTGTTTGCCACCACGGTGCGGCGCTGCAGTTCGAGCTGGTCCTGCGCGGCATCACGCTGGAACACGGCCTGGCGCGTCTGCGAGGAGACCAGGCCACCGGAAAAGATCGGGATATTCAAGGTCACGCCGACCGTCGTCGCGGTGCTCAGATTGTTGTTGCTCGGGATCGAAAACTTCTGCCCGCTGGCGAATTCATTCACGCTGCCCCACGACGGTGTGTCATTGCGCGTGATCGAACCGCTCAGCGTCGGATAATGGCCCGCGCGTTGCGTGGAGATGTTGTCCTCGGCCGAATCGACCGAGCGCTGCGCCGAGGCAAGCAGCGGATTCTGCTTGTTGGCCAGATCCACCCAGGCCTGCGCATTGGCCGGTGCCGGCTTCTCCAGCGGCAGCGGATCGCGCAGTTTTTTCAGATCGCCGAAATCCTTGCCGATGATCTGGCTCACGCCCTCGCGCGCGGTTTCCACGGCGTTCTGCGCGGTAATCACCTGAGCCACGGCGGCGTCGTGCTGGGCGCGCGCGACATGCACATCGGTGATCGCGGACAGGCCGACCTGGAAACGCTGTTCGGCCTGGTCGAGTTGCTTGGCCAGCGATTTTTCGTTCAATTGCGCGAAGCTGAGCTGATCCTCGGTAGTCAGCACGCCGAAATAGGCGGTTGCCGTGCGCACGAGCAGATTCTGCGAGGCGGCATCGTAGGTGTACTGCGCACCTTCGGCCAATGCATGCGCGCTGCGCAGACGCGTGATGTTGCCCCAGTTGAAGATCGATTGGGTCAGCATCAGGTTGCCCGGCCGGCTGCGGCCGCTGGCGTCGGTGGTAATGATGCCGAAATTGCCGACTTGATCCTGCACGAAGCTGGTGTTCGGGCCCTTGCTGCCCTGATCGGAGTGCGCGAAACCGTAGCTGCCGTTGATCTGCGGCAACAAGGCCGAGCGCGCCTGCGGCACGCTTTCCTCGGTGGCGTTCTTGTTGGCGTCGGCAGCGGCCAGGGTTGGATCGGCCTGACGCGCGAGCTGGTAGATCTGGGTCAGATCTTCAGCCTGGGACGGCAGCGGCAGCGCGGCGATGGCGAGTGCCGCGGCGAGCAGCCCCATCCCAAGCGGGGCCGGCTTGAGGCGATCGAGAGACGCACGGTTCAGCTTGATACTTTTACGCATTGTGGATTTTTCCTCAAAAAATACTTTCGCCGCGGATGCGGAATACGAAGGCGCTTCAGAGCGCGAATCGCGCAGCCGGCGCCGCATGGTTCAGATAGGGCAGATCGGTTTCGAACATGGCTTCCTCGCTCCACTGCCCGTCGGCACCGCGCGTGTACAGCAACGCCTGTTGCGCGGGCGATGCGCCGACGATCGCAAGCAGGCGCCCGCCGGGCTTGACCCAGTCGCGCCAGCGTGGCGGAAGCGTGGCGACCGCGCCAGTGACAAGCATCACGTCGAAGACCTGTTGCGGAACGAATCGATGCACCGCCTCGGCGACCTCGACGCGTACGTTGCGCAGTCCGGCGCCGGCCAGGCGCGCGCGCGCCGCATCGGCAAAATCCGCGTGCTGCTCGATGCTGACGACGTCGTGCGCAAGGCGCGCGAGGCAGGCGGTGACGAAACCCGAGCCGGTGCCGATTTCCAGCACGCTTTCCGCGCGCGTCGGCGCGATCGCCTGCAGCACGCGGCCTTCGACCACGGGTTTCATCATCACCTCGGCATGACCGAGCGGCAATTCCAGATCGGCGAAAGCGAGGTTGCGGCAGGCGCTGGGGACGAAATCCTCGCGCCGGATCGCGGTGATCGCTTCGAGCACGCGCGAGTCGAGCACGTCCCAGGGACGCACCTGTTGCTCAACCATGTTGCGGCGGGCAAGTTCGATATTCAGCGACATGACATCGGATTCCGGGTGGATAGGGTGCCGAGAGAATAAAGGGACAGTACGCCACCGGGCAATCGTACGATGGCGGAAGCCCCGCGCTTGCCAAAGTGCCGGAAGTCATTCAAACCCCGGCGCTGCCAATTGCATCGTGCAAAACCGTACCCGTTTTGATGGGGACGATCGCGCACGACTCAATGCGTAGCCAGCGCAATCGCCGGCGTATTCGACAAGGATGCATCGGCGTTCGCCGGCGTCGCAGCGGCTGTCGGCGCGTGCGCATCGCGGCGCACGCGGAACCAGGCTGCGTACAGCGCCGGCAGGAACAGCAGGGTCAGCGCGGTCGCCACGAACAGGCCGCCCATGATCGCCACCGCCATCGGCCCGTAGAACGCGCTGCGCGACAGCGGAATCATCGCCAGGATCGCCGCCAGTGCGGTGAGCACGATCGGGCGGAAACGCCTGACGGTCGCATCGACGATCGCGGTCCACGGCGCATGGCCGGCGCCGATGTCCTGTTCGATCTGATCGACGAGGATGACCGAGTTGCGCATGATCATGCCCATCAGCGCGATCGTGCCGAGCATCGCCACGAAGCCGAACGGTACGTGGAACACGAGCAGGAACAAGGTCACGCCGATCAGGCCGAGCGGCGCGGTGAGAAACACCAGCAGCACGCGGCTGAAGCTGCGCAACTGGATCATCAGCACGGTGAGCACGACGATCAGGAACAGTGGCATGCCCGCATTGACCGAGCTCTGGCCCTTGGCGCTTTCCTCGACCGCGCCACCGACTTCGAGCAGATAACCCGGCGGCATCGAGGCGCGGATCGCATCGAGTTGCGGCAGCATCTGTGCGGTTACGGTCGGCGCGGTGGTCGTGCCGTAGATATCGCCGCGCACGGTGACGGTTGGCAGGCGGTTGCGCCGCCAGATGATGCCTTCCTCGAAACCGTAGCTCACAGTCGCGATCTGTTTCAGTGGCACGCTCTGGCCCGACGGTGTCGGCACGGCCAGGCTTTCGAGCAGGGACAGGCGCGCACGTTCGTCGGCCGGGCCGCGCAGGGAAACCTCGATCAATTGATCGCGCTCGCGGTAGTACGTCACCGGCACGCCGGACAGCGAGCTTTGCAGGAAATTGGCCAGATCCTGCGACGACACGCCGAGCACGCGCGCGCGCTCCTGGTCGATGCTCAGATGCACGACCTTGGAGGGCTCCTCCCAGTCGAGGTTCACATTGCGCAGGGTGGGATTCTGGTGCATCACATCGGCGACTTTGCGCGCGAGTTCGCGCACGGTCGGAATATCCGCGCCGGACACGCGGAACTGCACCGGATAACCGACCGGCGGACCATTTTCCAGGCGCACGACGCGCGCGCGCAGCTCGGAAAAGTCGTGGTCGAACAAGTCGATCAGATCGCTGCGCAAATGCTCGCGGTCGGCGGTGGATTTCGCCAGCAGCACGAATTCGGCGAAGCTCGCCTGCGGCAATTGCTGATCGAGCGGCAGATAGAAACGCGGCGCGCCTGAGCCGACGAAGGCGACATAGTTTTCGAGTTCGGGACGCTTTGCCAGCCAGGCTTCGAGTTTCTTCACCTGGGTTTCGGTCGCGCTGATCGACGCGCCTTCAGTCAGTTTGAGATCGACCATCAACTCCGGCCGCGTCGAGTCGGGGAAGAACTGCTGCTGCACGAAACCGAAACCGGCCAGCGACAGCGCGAATGCGAGCACGGTCGCGGCGATCACGGTCTTGCGATGGCCCACGCACCAGTCGACTACGCTGCGGAAGCCGCGATAGAACGGCGTCGCATACGGATCGTGCGCACTTTCCCTTCCCCCGCCTGCGGGGGAAGGTGCCCGCGGGTCGACCTGGAAGGCACTGGGTTCTTCACTCACCCCCTTCCCAACCTTCCCCCGCGAGCGGGGGAAGGGGCTAAAGCGATCGCGCAAGCGACGTAACCATGTTTCGAATCTGCCAAGCGGCGCATCGCGCTCGGGCAGCAGCTTGTAGCCCAGATACGGGATCAGCATCACTGCGGCGACCCAGGAAATCAGCAGCGCGAGCGCGACGACCTCGAAGATCGAGCGCGTGTACTCGCCGGTGCCGGATTTCGCGGTCGCGATCGGCAGGAAACCCGCTGCGGTCACCAGGGTGCCGGTCAGCATCGGGAACGCGGTCGAACTGTAGGCGAACGCGGCCGCGCTGACGCGGTCGTAGCCCTGCTCGATCTTGATCGCCATCATTTCGACCGCGATGATCGCGTCGTCGACCAGCAAGCCCAGCGCCAGCACCAGCGCGCCCAGCGAGATCTTGTGCAGGTCGATGCCGAAGTACTTCATCGCCGCGAAGGTCATCGCGAGTACCAGCGGAATCGACAGCGCGACGACCAGACCGGGGCGCCAGCCGAGCGAGAAAAAGCTGACCAGCAGGACGATCGCCACCGCGATCGCCAGCGTGTCGACGAATTCGCTGACCGAACGTGCGACCGCGCGCGGCTGGTCGGTGACGCGTTCCAGATCAAGGCCAACCGGCAAGGTCTTCTGCAGGCGCGCGATCGTCGTGTCGAGGTTCTGCCCCAGATGAATGATGTCGCCGCCGGCGCGCATCGACACCGCGATACCAAGCGAATTCTTGCCCATGAAACGCATGCGCGGCTGCGGCGGATCGGCGTAGCCGCGGTGGATGTTGGCGACATCGCCGAGGCGGAACAGGTTGCCGTTCGCGCGGATCGAGATATTGCGGATCGCCTCGACCGAATCGAACGCGCCGGTGGGCCGCAGATAGATGCGGTCGCTGCCGGTCTCGAAACTGCCTGCGGGCGTGATCGCGTTCTGCGCCGCGAGGGTTTTCTGCAATTGATCGAAGCTCACGCCGAGCGTGGCGAGTTTGGCGTTGGACAGCTCGATCGTGACCTTTTCGTCCTGCAGGCCGATGAGCTGGATCTTGGCCACGTCGGGCACGCGCAGGATTTCAAGCTTGAGGCGCTCGGCGTAGTCGCGCAGCTGCGCATCGCTGTAGCCGTCGCCGCTGAGCGCGTAGATATTGCCGAAGGTATCGCCGAATTCGTCGTTGAAGAACGGCCCGAGTACACCTTGCGGCAAAGTATACCGAATGTCGCCGATCTTCTTGCGCACCTGATAGAAGAAATCCGGCACGTCGGACGGCGGCAACGTGTCCTTGATCACCACGAACACCTGCGACTCGCCCGGCCGCGAATAGCTGCGCAGAAAGTCGACTTGCGGCAATTCTTGCAGCTTCTTCTCGATCCTCTCGGTGACCTGTTCGGTGACTTCGGCCGCGGTTGCGCCCGGCCATTGCGTCTGCACGACCATCACCTTGAAGGTGAACGGCGGATCCTCGGACTGGCCCAGACCCATGTAGGACCACGCGCCGAGCGCGGCGAGCAGGAAGATGAAATAGCGCAGCAACGCCTGGTTGCGCAGCGACCATTCGGAAAGATTGAAGCGACCCATGCAACGACTCCGAATGCTGCAAGTTTAGAGCGCGATTGCGCGATTGAGTGCATCGATCGGCGCGATCGCCTGGCCTTCGCGCAGCTTGTGCACGCCGGCGGTGACGATCCAGTCCTGCGCGCTTACGCCGCCGGAAATCGTCACGCCTTGCTCGCGGTAGGCGGCCACGCTCACCGGCGCGAGACGCACCTGATGCGTCTTCGCATCGACCACCCACACCGCAGGCTTGCCACCGAGTTCGTACAAGGCCGCCAGAGGAATCAGGATCTGTGCGGTCGTGTTGGCATCGACGAAGTAGACGCGTGCAGTCTGGCCCAGACGCGGTGCGAGCGCGGTATCGTCGAAGCTCACGCGCACGCGATAGGTGCGCGTGGTGTGGTCGGCCTCGGGACTGATCTCGCGCAAATGGCCGGCCAGTTGTTTACCCGCGTCGGCCCAGGACTCGATCGCGACAGGAGTACCGACGCTATAGGCGCCGATGCGATTTTCCGGTACCGCGATTTCCACTTCGAGAGAACCATCGCGCGCCAGCATCGCCACGGCTTGTCCGGCACTCACGACCTGGCCAGCTTCGGCATTGATCGCGGTGATCACGCCGGCGTGGTCGGCGCGCAGCGAGGTGTATTCGGCCTGATTTTGCGCGACCGCGAAGGCCGCCTGTGCCTGCTGCAACTGCGCCTGCGCGGCCTTGAGCGTGTTGCTCACCGTGTCGAACTGGGTCTGGCTGATGAAATGTTTGTCGAGCAGTGGGCGGTAGCGGTCGAATTCGGATTGAGCCAGATCGCGGTTCGCGCGTGCCGAGCTCAGGTTCGCGTTGGCGCTGGCGACCTGCAGTTTGAGATCCAGTGGATCGAGCTCGGCCAGCACCTGGCCGGCTTCGACATGATTGCCGACATCGACCAGGCGCGTCTTGATCTTGCCGTTGACGCGGAAGCCGAGCTGGCTTTCGAAGCGCGCATGCACATCGCCGGAATAGACTTCGGCATTCAGCGCATCGGCGGCTTGCGGGTGCGCGACCAGCGCATTGCGCGGCGCTTCGGGCGCGGCGGCCTTGCTGCTGCAGCCGGACAAGCCGGCGAGAGCGGCAAAGGCCAGCATTGCCGCGCTCAACTTGGATGTACGAACAAGGGTACGCATCGCCACCGGTCTCCTGCAGTTGCAGCATGCTAATTAGTGAACGTTGTGGTATAGTATCAAATACTAAACCGGGTTGTCCAGTAATTAAGCAAGGCAACCGGAACCGTCGGGCAGCACCCATCGCGCTTGGCGGCAATCGTTCAAACGCATACGGAAGGAAGTCGCCGAAACCTCATGAACATAGCCATCGCCAAAACCTGTGGACCGGGTCGCCCCAAGGACCTGGGAAAGCGCGCCGCCATCCTGCAGGCGGCCAAACGCTTGTTCATCACACAGGGATTCGAAGGCACGAGCATGGACGCGATCGCCAACGCGGCGGGCGTGTCCAAGCTAACCGTCTACAGTCACTACCAGGACAAGGAGCGCCTGTTTACCGCGGCCGTCGAGCAGGTGTGCCATGAGCAGATGCCGACCGAGATTTTCAACGCCGATCTCAAGGGCCCGATCCGGCGTCAGCTGCTGACGATCGCGCGCGCGTTTTTCGCCTTGATCACCAGCGCGGAGGCGCTCGCCGTGCACCGCACGATCGTCGCCAACGCGCGCCAGTCGCCGCGACTGGCGCAGATGTTCTGGGAAGCCGGCCCGCGCCGCACCCAGCTCGGGCTCGAATCCTTCCTGCGCGAGGAAGTGGCGGCGGGCAAACTCGAGATCGCCGATTTCCACCGCGCGGCGACGCAGTTTTTCTGCCTGCTCAAGGGCGAATGCCATGCGCGTATGGAGTTCGGCTGTGGCGAAGCCATGACTCAGCGCGAGATCGACGAGCACCTCAATGCGACGGTCGATCTGTTCCTGCGCGCCTACGCGCCACGCTAGTACGCACCACGCTAGATCTGGCGGTCGAGATCCCGTAATCAGGATCGATTGCGCACGAACTCCCTGGTGATCCAGTCGTCGAGCAGGCGCTTGTCGTAGCGCAGCGGATCGTTGTTGAACGGCACCGTGCGCTGCAGGTATGCCAGATCGCGCAGCTTGCTGTCGCCTTCGCGGATCGTGGCGCCATCGTTGCCGACCAGTTTGTAATGCAGGTCGATGCGCGGCGGGTACAGATCTTTCATGATGCGGATGTCCTGCGCATTCGGTCCGTGCCAGGGTTCGAAATCGCCGGCCAGCTTGATATCGTTGATGGTCACCTCCAATTGTTCGCCGGGCGGCAATTTGAGGTCGGCACGCTTGCGCAGATACTCGCCCAGGCTCTTCTGCCAGTCCGCGGGCCGCAGCCAGCCGCGTTGCATCTGGTTGTTCTTGACCTCGCTCAAGGTGTCGGTCGGCGCCCACTCGACCTGAATGCGTTCGGGCAGGGGCTCACGGGCGAGCACTGACGTTGCGCTGGCGGCCAGCGCGAAAAATGCCGACGCGAGCAACGCCAGGCTGCGGGAGTTCAAGCGGCGCAATGCGTTCATGGGAACCTCGTTCGCTTCCGCAAGATGCGGTTCAGTCTACTCTTCGACATGACGCAAGGCGGCGAAGTTTCGTCGCACAGTTGCGTCACAAACGCTGCGTTGCCGATCGGCCGCGCTCGCCATCCGCCGCGCTTCGTGTTTCAATTCACCATGTGAAGCGGGGGTGTTCGCGGTGCGTTGGATCGTGAACTGAGAAAAACCCTTGGTACCTGATCCGGATCATGCCGGCGTAGGGAAGCTTCGATGGCGCATGCCGTCCCGCCGCTTCGTCACCACTCTTTTGAGAAGTCCGTGCAGGACGCGCGGTTATCGGCCAGGGATGCGCCTGACGAGGACGATTCCATGAATGCTCTTGCCGCCGATCTGGTTCGCGAAACCGCCGCGCTGTCGGAAAACCTCACGCGGCCGATTCCGGGGTCGCGCAAAATCTATACTTCCGGCGCGCGCGCGGACTTGCGCGTGCCGATGCGCGAGGTCGCGCTGGCCAATACCCCGCTGGTGTTCGGCGCCGAGAAGAACACGCCGTTCGCGTTGTACGACACCTCGGGGCCGTATACCGATCCGGCAGTGCACATCGATCTTGCGGCGGGGCTTGCGCCGCTGCGCGCGGCGTGGATCGCCGAGCGCGGCGACAGCGAAATGCTCAAAGGCCTGAGTTCCGAATTCGGGCGCCGGCGCGCAACCGACGCGAAACTTGCGAGCGTGAGGTTCCCGCATCTCGGCACGCCGCGTCGCGCCAAGGCCGGCGCGAACGTGTCGCAGATGCACTACGCGCGCCGCGGCATCATCACGCCGGAGATGGAATTCATCGCGATCCGTGAAAACCAGAAGATCGAGGCGCTGGGCGATGCCGCACTCCTCGCGCAACACGCGGGCGAGAGTTTCGGCGCCGCGATTCCGCGCACGATCACGCCCGAATTCGTGCGCAGCGAAGTCGCGCGCGGGCGCGCGATCATTCCATGCAACATCAATCATCCGGAAAGCGAGCCGATGATCATCGGGCGCAACTTCCTGACCAAGATCAACGCCAATATCGGCAACTCCGCGGTGTCGTCGGGCATCGCCGAGGAAGTCGAGAAAATGGTCTGGGCGATCCGCTGGGGCGGCGACACGGTGATGGATCTGTCGACCGGCAAGAACATCCACGAAACGCGCGAGTGGATCATCCGCAACTCGCCCGTGCCGATCGGCACCGTGCCGATTTATCAGGCGCTGGAAAAAGTCGACGGCAAGGCCGAGGAACTCACCTGGGAAATTTTCCGTGACACACTGATCGAGCAGGCCGAGCAGGGCGTGGACTATTTCACGATCCACGCGGGCGTGCGCCTGCCCTACATTCCGCTCACCGCCAAACGCGTTACGGGCATCGTCTCGCGTGGCGGCTCGATCATGGCCAAGTGGTGTCTCGCGCACCATCGGGAAAGTTTCCTCTACACGCATTTCGAGGATATCTGCGAAATCATGCAGGCCTACGATGTGGCGTTCTCGCTCGGCGATGGCTTGCGCCCCGGTTCGATCGCCGATGCGAACGACGCGGCGCAGTTCGCCGAACTCGATACGCTCGGTGAGTTGACCCAGATCGCCTGGAAGTACGATGTGCAGACCATGATCGAAGGCCCCGGCCACGTGCCGATGCAGTTGATCAAGGAAAACATGGAGCGTCAGTTGCGCGTATGTCACGAGGCGCCTTTTTATACCTTGGGTCCGCTCACGACCGATATCGCTCCGGGTTACGATCACATTACCAGCGCGATCGGCGCGGCCCTGATTGGCTGGTTCGGCACCGCGATGCTCTGCTACGTGACGCCGAAGGAGCACCTCGGCTTGCCCAACAAGCAGGATGTGCGCGACGGCATCATCGCCTACAAGATCGCCGCACACGCGGCCGATCTGGCGAAGGGTCATCCCGCCGCGCAGGCGCGCGACAACGCACTGTCGAAGGCACGCTTCGAATTCCGCTGGCAGGATCAGTTCAACCTCGGCCTGGATCCGGAAAAGGCGCAGGAATTCCACGACGAGACCTTGCCGAAGGAGGCCGCCAAGCACGCGCATTTCTGCTCGATGTGCGGCCCGCACTTCTGCTCGATGAAGATCACCCAGGACGTGCGCGACTACGCCAGGGACCACGGCGTCGCCGACGAAGCCGAAGCGCTGGTCAGGGGCATGGCCGACAAGGCGCGCGAGTTCCGCGAACAGGGTGGCGAAGTATATATTTCCACAACCGCAACGGACCGCAAGCCGGCCTAGGAATCGCCATGGTTATTGTCGCGACCACTCGCAAACCCAACCCGCGCTGGATTCTGCGCGGGATACTGAGCGTGCTCGCGCTCTACGCGATCGTCATCCTCGCGCTGATGTTCTGGTGGAGCTACGAGCCGGATCAGTTCGATGTGGTCAAGTTCGCGCAGGAGCGCGCGGCGCAGCATCAGCAGCCAGTGGTGACCGGCGCGGTCGTTACGGGCGCTTTGATCGGCAGCGCGGAGACCCTGCTCGACAAGCGCGGCGGCTATATTTCCAACGATAAATTCCCGCCTGGCCTGTTCATGGACAATGTGCCGAACTGGGAATTCGGCGTGCTCACCGCGACGCGCGATCTCGCGCGCGAGATGCGCAACAAATTCTCGCGCTCGCAGTCGCAGTCCGAGGAAGACAAGGATCTGCAGGAAGCCGATCCGCTGTTTTCCAGTCCGAACGATCGCTGGCTGCTGCCCAGTTCCGAGGGTCAGTATCGCAAGGCGATCGACCACGTCGAAGGGTATCTGCAGCGCTTGGGCAAGAACGATCCGAACGGCGCGCAGTTCTTCGCGCGTGCGGACAGTCTTGCGGATTATCTGGATACCGTGTCGACGCGGCTCGGCAGCCTGTCGCAGCGCCTGTCGGCGAGCGTGGGCCAATTGCAGTTGCAGGGCGATGCGCCGGTCGATCCGAATGCGCCGGCGGCGAGTCCGAAGACGGCGCAGGTCGTGCAGACGCCGTGGGACAAGATCGACGATGTGTTCTACGAATCGCGCGGCTACAGCTGGGCACTGCTTGAACAATTGAAAGCGGTCGAGGTCGATTTCGCGCCGATCCTCGAACGCAAGAACGCGATGGTCAGTCTCAAGCAGGTGATCCGCGAACTGCAGGAATCGCAGAAGCCGGTGATGAGTCCGATCATCCTGAATGGCAGCCCGTTCGGCTTCTTCGCCAACCATTCGCTGGTCATGGCCAACTACGTCTCGCGCGCGAACGCGGCGATCATCGATCTGAAGTCCTTGTTGAATCGGGGCTGATAGCCAGCAGTCAAAGCCCTCCCCTTCAAGGGGAGGGTTAGGTGGGGATGGTGTGAAGGCGTTGACCGATGCGACAATCGACATCTCGTCGCAAACACCATCCCCCTCCCGGCCTCCCCCTTGAAAGGGGAGGAGAATTGCGGCCACCTTTCAGCTCGATTCCCGCCATCTTGAAATTCAAATGAATCGTTTCCTCGCCGACTGGCGCCTGCACTGGTTCCTCCTGCTCCTGCCCGTCGCGCTGTTCCTGCCGGCCGTGCCGATCGACGAAACACGCTATCTCTCCGTCGCCTGGGAGATGCGTTACACCGGCAATTTCCTGCTCCTGCACCTCAATGGCGCGCCTTATTCGGACAAGGGGCCGTTGTTGTTCTGGCTGATCAACCTGGCCTGGACGGTGGCCGGCCTGCAGGTGTGGATCGTGCGGCTTGGCATGCTCGGGACGTCGCTGGCGTCGCTGTTCCTGTTCGACCGTCTGGCGCGACGTCTGAATGGAGATGTCGGATTCGCCACGCGCGCCACGACGATTCTTGCGGGAACGGCTTTCTTCGCGCTGTTCGCCAACTTGATCATGTTCGACATGTTGCTCACCGCCTGCGTCTTGCTGGCGTTGCATGGCGTGCTCGATCTGGATGCACGGCGCTGGCTTCGCGGTACCTTGATATTCGCGCTGGGGCTTGGACTTGGGCTTTTGAACAAAGGCCCGGTAATGCTGCTCGATGCCTGCCTGGTCGCCTTGCTCGCGCCGTGGTGGAGCGCGACTGCGCGCCAGTATCCATCGCGTTGGTACGCCTGCCTGTTGCTCGGCGTGCTCGGCAGCGCCGTGATCGGTTTGGCTTACATGCTCGTTGCGGGCGGATGGGGCTACGTCAATGATGTCTTGTTCCGTCAGACCGCCGCGCGCATGACCAAGAGCTTCGCGCATGCGCGGCCAATCTGGTGGTATCTGATGGTGCTGCCGTTCTTGATCCTGCCGTGGATCGTGAGCCTGCGTGCACCGTGGCGGGCGTGGCGCAATAGCCTCACGGCGAGCAAGGCGGCGCGCTTCGGCATCGCCTGGTTTCTGCCGGCCTTCCTGGTGTTCTGCAAGCTCAGCGGCAAGCAGCCGCATTATTTGCTGCCGCTATTGCCGGGCCTGGCGCTGTATTTTGCGCATGTGCTGGGCGACGATGCGGCGCGCGTGCGCGGGCGCCTGTTCGGCCTGCTGCTGGTGCTGCTGGGCCTGTTTCTCGCGGTGGCGCCCTATCTTGCCGAGCACGCCGAGACCTTGGTCTGGTTCAACAAGCTCGCCACCAGCGGCAGCTTCTCACCGACCGAACGGCAAGTGATCGGCGGCATCTGGCCACTCTGGGGCGCGCTGCTGGCTCTGCTCGGCGTGTTTCTGCTTGCGCATCCGCGCGCGCATGCGCAACTGCGCAGCCTGAGCTTGAGCGCCGTTGCCGCGATCACGCTCGGGATGCTGACCCTGGTCCAGGCGGTCGGCCCTACCTTCGACGTCAGCGCCACCGCCGCGCGCATCCGCGCCGCGCAGGAAAGCGGCAAGCCGATCGTGCATCTGGGCTGGCATCACGGCCTGTTCGAATTTCCGGGACGCTTGACCAAGCCTTTGGAAAAAGTGGATTTTGCCAATTTGTACACTTGGTGCGCGGCGCACCCGGATGGTGAAATCGTGACGTTCTACACCAAGTATCCGATCGCGGTGAAGCCCATGATCGAAATTCCCTATCGCCTTGGGCACATATTGATCTGGCGCGCGGCGGATTTGTGCGCGGGACCGCGCACGACGGCGCCCGGCAAGCCGGATGAGGATGAGACGCCCGAGGATTGACTGGCTCGTCATTCCGGCGAAAGCCGGAATCCAGTGTCTGTTCTTTGCTTTTTCTCAAAAGCAAAAGCTTTCACAGTCAAACGGCAAAGCGAAGACGCTGGATTCCGGCTTTCGCCGGAATGACGAGCTAGGGCAAAGACACTGGATTACACGCGGCTCCTGCCGCGTACCCTTCGGGCCATTCGCTACGCGAATGTTCGCTTCGGCATCCTGCCTTCGCGGTCCGGCTTTCGCCGGAACGACGAGCGGAGTTGAAGCGCCGGATTACATGCCGCGCGGACCCGCGCGGAAACCGCCAAGTCAAAACGCCGGCTTCTCCGGACAATCCTGATAGCGCGCGACGCAGTCGAGAATTTCCTGCTTCGCGGCGGCCATGTCGTGCCAGCCGTCCACTTTTACCCATTTACCCTTTTCCAGATCCTTGTAGTGCTCGAAAAAGTGGCCGATGCGGTCGCGCCAGTGCTGCGGCACGGTGTTGATGTCCTTGATATGCGCATAGCCGGCGAACACCTTGTCGATCGGCACAGCGAGGATCTTGGTGTCGGCGCCGGCTTCGTCGGTCATCGCGAGCATGCCGACCGGACGGCAGCGGATCACCGCGCCGGGAATCAGCGGCAGCGGCATCACCACGAGCACGTCGACCGGATCGCCGTCGCCGCACAGCGTGTTCGGCACGTAGCCGTAGTTGCACGGGTAGCGCATCGGCGTGGACAGCACGCGGTCGACGAAGATCGCGCCACTGGCCTTGTCCACTTCGTACTTCACCGGCTCCGCGTCCTTCGGAATCTCGATGACGACATTGATTTCGTTCGGCACGTCCCTGCCGCTGGAAACGAGGTCGAGGCCCATAAGCGCTCCTTGAGGTTTTCGCCTCGCGCCGGACAGTGAGACAAGCTGGCGAGAGGGTCGCGAAGGATACGCGAAACCATCAGCATGCGCATGCGGCGCGCTGCCACGGCGTCCGCGCAGGACTGCAAATTTACGCGGCTTGAGCTAGGATTTGGGCGGAATTAACCGCGTGCAGGTATGGTCTGCGGCAGCTCGCTTTCGTATCGTCGACGGAGGCGCCATCTTCCTGTCGGTATAGTCGGGGAGACCAGGCTGCGCTCGCCAGTCGACTGAAAACAGGAACACCGTGCTTTCTCGAATCCGAATTGCGTGCGTGCTGATCGCTGTTTGCGCTGCCTTGCCCGGTCAGTCGGTTTGGGCGGCCATCCCGGCGTCCGAGCGCCAGGCGCTGCTCGCTTTCTACAACAGCGCAGGTGGCGCCGGCTGGATCTACAACCTCGGTTGGAACAGCGCGGCCGGCAGCGAGTGTGGTGGCACGAGCGGCAATCCCAACCCTTGGTTCGGGCTGACCTGCGACAGTACCAACAGCCACATCGTCGGTATCTATCTGCCGCAGAACCGGTTGATCGGCACTTTGCCAACGTCGCTGACGGCGCTGACGCAATTGCAGAGCTTCAACGTAGCCAACAACAACTATTGCGGCGGCAACGGCAGCGCGTGCAGCCTTGGCGGCAGCATTCCCGCGTTGAGCGGATTTACGCTGTTGCAGGCCTTCAGCATCGAGGGCAATACCTTCAGCGGGTCGATTCCGGCGTTGACCGGGCTGGTCAATCTGCAGGGCTTCGATGTCGGACAGAACAATCTCAGCGGCTCGATCCCGCCGCTTGCCGGGCTGACGAATCTGCACGGTTTCAACGCGTCGTCGAACAATCTCAGCGGTGCGCTTCCGGCCCTTGCCGGACTGGCCAGCCTTGAGGTTTTCGATGTGCACGACAACCAATTGTCGGGGATCATTCCATCACTTACCGGCTTGGGCAATCTGCAGACCTTCTATGCGTTCGCCAATCAATTGAGCGGCAGCATTCCCGCGTTGAGCGATTTGTCCAATCTGCAATTCTTCAATGTCGGCGACAATCAGCTTGACGCTTCGATTGCGGCCGTACCCAATTCGAACAATCTACTCCCCGGTGGCTCGACGCTGTGCGGCAATCCATTCAGCGCAACGCCGGACACGAACTGGGACGCGGCCACCGGCGCGACGCCGTGGTACAGCGCCTGCCCGCAGGCGATCAGTTCGATCAATCTGGATCAGCATGGCTTGACCGGCTCGTGGTATCAACGAAGCACCGGTGGTCAAGGTTTCGTGATCGAGGTGTATCCCGATCTTGCAGGCGCTGGTCTCGGCGTGCTCGGCTCAAGCTGGTACACCTATGACGTGAGCGCGGCCGGCGGCCAGCGCTGGTACACGCTGCAGGGCAATGCCACAGCGGGCGGCGGCGCGTATCCGCTGACGATCTACGCGAACACCGGCGGCAATTTCAACGCCGCGCCGCACACGAGCGCGACTGCGGTCGGAACCGCAACACTGCTGTTTGCCAGTTGCACCGACGCCCTGCTGACCTACAGTTTCAGCGATGGCAGCGGCCGCAGCGGCCTCATACCGCTGGCGCGGCTGGATGCGAATGTGACCTGCTCGTCCGCTGGCGACAATGGCAGTCCCGCCTTGAGCTATCTGCTGTCCGGCGCGTGGTACAACCCGACCACCGGCGGCCAGGGCTTTGTATTCGACATCAATCCCGCGCAGACCCTGCTGTCGGCAGGGTGGTATACCTATGCGCAGAATGGCGCGCAGATCGGTGGCGGTGCGAGCCAGCGCTGGTTCACCGTGCAGACCGCGGCGTTCGCGCCGGGCATGACGTCGATTAGCAATGTGCCGATTTACTCAAGCACCGGCGGTACGTTCAACGTCGGTGGCGGCGTGACCACGACCCCGGTCGGCACCGCCAATATCAGCTTCGCCAGTTGCAGCGCGATGACCTTGACCTACACCTTCACCGCGGGCGCCAATCAGGGTCTGAGCGATACGATCAATCTGCAACGAGTCGGCCCGGTTCCGGCGGGGTGCGCGCTATGAGCAGGACGATTCGAGCCAGCGGATTTGCGCTCGCGCTGCTGTTGCTTGTGCCGTTGCAATGCGCAGCCGCGACCGTCGCTCCGCATAGTCTGATTACCGCGCGCGTCGACGAGGCCAAGCGCGTGACCCTGCAGGGCAACGTGCGGCCGGAAGTCGCGCGCAGTCGCGATCTTGGCGTGGTTGCCGACAGCCTGCCGATGAATCACATGCAACTGTTGCTGCAGCGTTCCGCCGAGCAGGCGCAGGCACTGGAGCGGCTGATCGACGATCTGCACGACCCGCAATCGACCAGCTTTCATCAGTGGCTGACGGCCGCGCAATTCGGCAAGACCTATGGCGCCGCGCCGGAGGACATCCGCACCATCGGCATTTGGCTGCAGGCGCGCGGTTTCCGCGTGAACCTGGTCTATCCGGGTGCGACCGTGATCGATTTTTCCGGCAGCGCGGGGGCCGTGCGCAATGCGTTTCATACCGAGATCCACCAATTCGCCGCCGGCGGCGCACGCCATATCGCCAACACCAGCGATCCGCAGATTCCGGCGGCGCTGGCGCCGGCGATCAAGGGCATCGTGTCGCTGCACGATTTCCGCCCACACGCCCAGTACAAGCGCCGGCCGAAGTATACTTTTTCCGACAACAACGCCACCGAGTACTTCGTGACCCCGGCCGATCTGGCGACGATATACAACTTCAATCCGGTATTCAGCCAGGGCATCGCCGGTCAGGGCCAGACCATCGCCCTGGTCGAGGACACTGACATCTACAGCGCGCGCGACTGGAGCGCGTTCCGCAATGCGTTCGGATTGTCCGGATACTCAGGCAAGCTGTTGCAGCTGCATCCGTCGCCGGGCGGCGGCGCCAGCAATTGTGCGGACCCGGGTATCAACAGCGCCGACGCCGAGGCGATCCTCGATGCCGAATGGGCCAGCGCCGCCGCGCCCGGCGCAACGATCGAACTGGCGGCCTGCGCGGACACCAACACCACGTTCGGCGGTTTGATCGCCGTGCAGAACCTGATCAATGGCAGCGCCGCGCCGCCGGCGATCATCAGCATGAGCTATGGCGAGTGCGAGGCCTACAACGGCGCGACCGCGAACGCGGCCTATGCCGCCGCGTATCAACAGGCGGTGGCGGAAGGCGTGTCGGTTTTCGTCTCCGCGGGCGATGAAGGCGCAGCGGGCTGCGATCCGAACAACAACGGCGCCTACAACGGCATCGCCGTGAACGGGTTCGCTTCGACGCCCTACAACGTTGCCGTGGGCGGCACCGATTTCGCCGACACATCGAGCGGTGCGAACAGCACGTACTGGAACGTCGTCAACTCGAGCGGCTACGGCTCGGCGAAATCGTACGTACCGGAAATTCCGTGGAACAACTCCTGCGCCGGTTCGATCTTCCTGCACTACACCGCCAACAGCATCGCCTATGGCAGCACTGGCCTGTGCAATTCCAGCATGGCCCGGCAATATGCGATCGACAGCACCGGCGGAGGCAGCGGCGGGCCGAGCAATTGCGCCACCGGCTCGCCGACCTTCAACAGCAGCAATCTGATCTCCGGCCCGGGTTCCTGTCGTGGCACCGCCAAACCATCCTGGCAAACCGGCGTGGTTGGCCTCGCAAATGACGGCGTGCGCGATCTGCCGGATGTTTCGTTGTTCGCCGCGAATGGTTTGTGGAGCCACGCCTACGTCGTCTGCTACAGCGATATCGCCAACAGCGGCAAGTCATGCGCGGGCGCGCCGAGCAGTTGGCCGGCATTCGGCGGCACGTCGTTCGCCGCCCCGATCATGGCCGGCGTGCAGGCCCTGATCAACCAGAAAGCCGGCGCGCGCCAGGGCAATCCGAATATCCGCTATTACCGGCTCGCCGCCAACGAGTACGGCGGCAGCGGCAACGCAAGTTGCAACTCGAGCAACGGCAACAACGTGAGCGCCGCGTGCATCTTCTACGATGTGACCCAGGGCGACATCGTGGTCAATTGCTTCGGTTTCGATTGCTACGGCTCCACCGGCACTCTGAACGCGTTCTATTACGGCGTGCTCTCCACCTCGAGCGCAACCAACTCGCCAGCCTTTTCCGCGACGACGGGCTGGGATTTCGCCACCGGCATCGGCACGGTCAACGTGACCAATCTAGTGAATGGCTGGAGCAGCCAGTAGCGGGCTTGATGACGCCCTTGCAAACAACGACACATACTACCGATTGACGTTAGTAACGCATTGCAATAGCATCGTTGCATGATCCGATCGTTCCACGATGCCGATACGGAGTCGTTGTTTCACGGGCATCGCGTGTTGCGCTGGCGGCATTTCGAATCGGTCGCGATGCGCAAACTTGCGATGCTCAATCGTGCCGGGCGCATCGATGATCTGCGCATTCCGCCGAACAATCGACTGGAAAAACTCAAAGGCAAGCGCGACGGCCAATGGAGCATCCGCGTCAACGATCAATGGCGCGTTTGCTTTCGCTGGAGCGGAGCTGCCGCGCACGACGTGGAAATCGTCGACTACCATTGAAGGAGCACAGCATGCGTAGCGTACCGTATCCCACTCCCGGCGAAATCCTGCTTGAGGAATTCCTCAAGCCGATGGAAATTACCCAGTACCGACTGGCGAAGGAAATCGGCGTGCCACAGCGGCGCATCGGCGAAATCGTTGCCGGCAAGCGCTCGATTACCGCCGACACGGGCCTGCGCCTGGCGCAGTTCTTCGGCACCAGCGAAGGTTTCTGGACGGGTTTGCAGGACGACCACGACCGCGCCACGACCAAACAGGCCATCGCCAAGAAACTGGCGCATATCAAACCGTGGAACGCACATCGCGCCGCGTGAGACCGAGCGTGTGGATTGAGTCAGCTTCTTCGCCTCACCGCATTAAGCGATGCGCTGAAGATTATCGGCTCGACAGGAACCGCCGGTAGCCGCCGGCGACCAGCGCGGCGATATCGATCAGCAGGCCCGGCACCCAGACGCCGCGCGGATAGGCGAGATACGAGCCGGTCCACTCGGGCTTGAACTTGTCCTTGTATCTGCGTACACCTTGGTAATTGTATAAACTGTTGCCGTAGCGGAATGCGAGCGAGGCGAGGCGTTCGTTGATGCGCGCGTACTGGTTGTCGCCGACGCGCGACAGCGGCGCCATGCCGAGGCTGAAGGTCTTGTGACCCTGTGCCTGCGCCCACAGCATCACGTTGGCGAACAGGTAATCCATCGTGCTGCGCGGCGCGTCGCCGACATGGCGCATGAGGTCGATGCTCACGCTGCCGTTCGCTCCGTAGGGCGGTACGATATTCAGAAATGCGATCAGCTCGCCGGCGCGGCGCACCAGTGCGAGCGGGCTGTAATCGAGATACTCGGCATCGAAGCGGCCGAGCGAAAAGCCCTTTTCCGCCGAACCCTTGTAGGCCAGCCAGGTATCGGAAACGTCCTTGACCTCGGCGAGCACAACCGAATCGTGCGGCGGATTGACGATCTCGAATGTGAGTTGTTCCTTGCCCGCGCGGTTTACCGCTTGGCGCAGATCCTCCCAGCGCTTTCCAATCAGGGAGAACTCGTCGAGTTTGATCTGCGCGAGTTCGCCGAGCTTGAACAGGTCGAAGCCGTGATCGTGATAATGCGACAGATCCGGTTCGAGCACCTCGTAGAAAATCGGTACGCGATCCTGTGCGTCGGCGAAGCGGCGGAAATCGAGGATTGCGCGGTCGATCGCCGCCTCGGGTCCGCACGGCGAGCCAAGCGCGACGAGGCGGTTGCGGATGCTGCCGTAGGCGACGACCGTCTGATGATCGGCCGCCCAGAACAGGTGCTTGTCGCGCATGAAGGTCAAGTGGGCGAATTCGCCGCCGCCGTGGCTGTCGTACAGCGCCTGCGCCTGTTGCAGCGCGTGCTTGTTGGGCAGCACCAGCGCAGGCCGCTTGACCGCGAAGAATTGCCAAATCAGATAAATCACCAGACCGATCAGCGCGGCGACGAGTCCGCGGCCGACGCGCGAGGTGTGTTCGCCGAAACCGAAGTAGAACAGGTCGAAGGAGTCGTCGCCGAGCACCTGGGCCACGCCGATCGCGAAGAACACGAGCACGCAGATCGACAGGCCCGCGTACCAG
>NZ_DATBQK010000065.1:0-6402 GCF_036560865.1 Rudaea sp. | reverse complement strand
TTCCTTGTGCAGTTCCTGCAGGCTGTTGACCTCGCCACCGCTGCGAAAATCGAGCGAATGGACGAGCGCGCGCGCGCCGGCAACGGTGGTCGAATAGGTAATGCGCTGCTGCAGCGCTTCGCGCCGGATCGAGAACGAATCGGCGATCGCCTGCCGGCCTTCGGTGGTATTGACGATGAACACGATCTCGCCGTTCTTGACCAGATCGACGATATGCGGCCGACCTTCGGCCACCTTGTTGATGCGTGCGCAGGCGATACCGTGCGCGCTGAGATACGTGCAGGTGCCGGAAGTTGCCACAAGATTGTAGCCGCGCTTGATCAGGTCCTGCGCAACCAGCAGCACGCGTGGCTTGTCGGCGTCGCGCACCGAGAGGAATACCTTGCCGATCTTTGGCGCGGAGATATTCGCCGCCTCGTGTGCGCGCGCGAACGCGGCGCCGAAACTGCGGCCGACGCCCATGACTTCGCCGGTCGAGCGCATCTCGGGACCGAGGATCGGATCGACGTTCTGGAACTTGAGGAAGGGAAAAATCGCTTCCTTGACCGAGTAATACTTCGGCACGATCTCGCGCGTGGCGCCTTGTTCGGCCAGGCTCTTGCCCACCATGCAGCGCGCGGCGATCTTGGCCAGCGCGACGCCGGTCGCCTTGGACACGAAGGGTACGGTGCGCGACGCGCGCGGATTGACTTCGAGGATGAAGATCGTCGCATCACCGTTTTCGTCGGTCTGGATCGCGAACTGCGTGTTCATCAAGCCCACGACCCGCAGTTCGCGCGCCATCTGCGTCACCTGCACGCGCAACTCGTCCTGCACTTTCGCCGGCAGCGAATACGGCGGCAGCGAACACGACGAATCGCCGGAATGCACGCCAGCCTCCTCGATATGTTCCATGATGCCACCGATCAGCACGTTGCCGCCCTTGTCCGCCACGATATCGACGTCGACCTCGACCGCGTTGTCGAGGAAGCGGTCGAGCAGCACCGGCGAGTCGTTCGACACGCGCACCGCATCGGTGATGTAGCGCTTGAGGTCGGCGTCGGAATGCACGACTTCCATCGCGCGCCCGCCGAGCACGTAGCTTGGCCGCACGACCAGCGGATAGCCGATCGCCCGTGCGTGCGCGAGCGCTTCGTCAGGCGTGCGCGCCGTGCGGTTCGGCGGCTGCGTGAGACCGAGCTTGGCGACCATTTTCTGAAAGCGCTCGCGGTCTTCGGCCAGATCGATCGAATCGGGCGAGGTCCCGATGATCGGCGCGCCATTTGCTTCCAGCGCACGCGCGAGCTTGAGCGGCGTCTGCCCGCCGTACTGCACGATCACGCCCTTGGGCTTTTCCTTGTCGATGATTTCGAGCACGTCTTCGAGCGTGAGTGGTTCGAAGTAGAGGCGATCCGACGTGTCATAGTCGGTCGACACGGTTTCCGGATTGCAGTTGACCATGATGGTCTCGTAACCATCTTCGCGCAGTGCGAGCGCCGCGTGCACGCAGCAATAGTCAAACTCGATGCCCTGGCCGATGCGGTTCGGGCCGCCGCCGAGCACCATGATCTTGTCGCGCGTGGTCGGTTCGGCCTCGCATTCTTCCTCATAGGTCGAATACAGATACGCCGTCGTCGTGGCAAATTCGGCCGCGCAGGAATCCACGCGCTTGTACACCGGATGCACGCCGAACGCGCGGCGCAGCGTGCGCACCGCGCCCTCGTCGGTGCCGAGCAGGCTTGCCAGGCGCGCATCGGAAAAACCCTTGCGCTTGAGCGCGCGCATGCGCGCCGTGTCGATGCCGTTCAGTCCGGACGTCTTTACTGCCGTTTCGATTTCGATCAGTTCGCCGATCTGGTCGAGGAACCAGCGGTCGATGCGAGTCAGCGCAAAAATCTCTTCGAGCGACAAGCCCGCGCGGAACGCATCGGCGACATAGAAAATGCGGTCGGGCTTGGGCTCGCGCAGTTCGCGCTTGAGCGTTGAGAGAGCGTCTTCGTCGGCAAAATCGAGCGCGGTCGGATTCAAGCCGTCCTTGCCGGTTTCCAGTCCGCGCAGAGCTTTCTGCAACGACTCCTGGAAATTGCGCCCGATCGCCATCACCTCGCCGACCGATTTCATCTGCGTGGTCAGGCGTGCATCGGCGGCGGGGAATTTCTCGAATGCGAAACGCGGAATCTTGGTGACGACGTAGTCGATCGTCGGCTCGAACGAGGCCGGTGTGGCGCCGCCGGTTATTTCGTTGCGCAACTCGTCCAGCGTATAGCCGACCGCGAGCTTGGCCGCGATCTTGGCGATCGGAAACCCGGTCGCCTTGGACGCGAGCGCGCTGGAGCGCGACACGCGCGGGTTCATTTCGATCACGACGACGCGGCCGTTCTCGGCGTTGATGCCGAACTGCACGTTGGACCCGCCGGTATCCACACCGATCTTGCGCAGCACCGCGATCGACGCATCGCGCAGGCGCTGGTATTCCTTGTCGGTCAACGTCTGCGCTGGCGCGACCGTGATCGAGTCGCCCGTGTGCACGCCCATCGGATCGAAATTCTCGATCGAGCAGACGATGATGCAGTTGTCGGCCTTGTCGCGCACGACTTCCATCTCGAACTCTTTCCAGCCGAGCACGGACTCTTCGACCAGCACTTCGTGCACCGGCGAAAGTTCCAGGCCGCGCGCAATGATCTCGATGAATTCCTCGCGGTTGTAGGCGATGCCGCCGCCCGAGCCGCCAAGCGTGAAACTCGGCCGGATAATTGTCGGAAAGCCGACCTTGGTCTGCACTTCCAGCGCCTGCTCCAGCGTTTTCGCGACTTCGGCCTTGGGGCAATCGAGGCCGATCTCGATCATCGCGCGGCGGAACAGTTCGCGATCCTCGGCCATGCGAATCGCCTCGCGCGAGGCGCCGATCAGTTCGACGTTATACTTTTCCAGAATTCCACAATCGGCCAGATCCAGCGCACAGTTCAGCGCGGTCTGCCCGCCCATGGTCGGCAGCAGCGCATCGGGCCGCTCCTTGGCGATGATCTTCTCCACCGTGGCGCGATTGATCGGCTCGATATAGACCGCGTCCGCAGTTTCCGGGTCGGTCATGATCGTCGCCGGATTCGAGTTGACCAGCACCACCCGATAGCCTTCGGCCTTGAGTGCCTTGCACGCCTGCGCACCCGAGTAATCGAACTCGCAAGCCTGGCCGATCACGATCGGGCCGGCGCCGATGATCAGAATCGATTTTATGTCGGTGCGTTTTGGCATTAGATTCGGGACTCGGGGCTCGGGACTCGGGGATCGGATTCGAGCTTGTGCGTCAATGCTTGATGCAAACGCGACAGCATCTGTCCAGATCGTTCGCAGAACAGGAGCGCTTCATCACGCAGACCATCGTCTCCAAGATTCAGTTCTTTGGACAGCAAGAGTTGGGTTTCCAATTCGGCGGACGAACCCAGGGCTATGGATACGAAGCGCGCGTAATCCTTCGTCGAAGTACGCGCGTTACTTTCCGCGATGTTTGATGGAATCGACACAGCTGCTCGCTGCAATTGCGAGCTCAACCCGTAACGTTCTTCGCGCGGGAAACCCGAAGTCAACTCGTAAATCTTCTTGGTCAAGATCATGGCCAATTGCCAGACTTCGAGTTCTTTGAAATGCCGTGCGCTCACGCGGCTTTCTCCGAATCCCGAGCCCCGAGCCCCGAGTCCCGAATCAGCAGCACGAAGCGGTCGAACAAATAGCCGATATCGTGCGGGCCCGGGCTGGCTTCGGGGTGACCCTGGAAACAAAACGCCGGTGCATCGGTAAGCGCGAAGCCCTGTAGCGAGCCGTCGAACAACGAGGTATGGGTCACGCGCGTGTTCGCTGGCAGCGTCGCCGGATCAACCGCGAAGCCGTGATTCTGCGAGGTGACGAGCACGCGGCCGTCGTCGTGATCCTTGACCGGGTGATTCGCGCCGTGATGGCCGAACTTCATCTTGAGTGTTTTCGCACCGATCGCCAGGCCCATGATCTGCTGACCGAGACAGATGCCGAACAGCGGAATGCGGCGCTGGATGAATTCGCGCGTGGCTGCGATCGCGTAGTCGCAGGGCTCGGGATCGCCCGGGCCGTTCGAGAGAAACACGCCGTCGGGTTTGAGCGCGAGCGCTTCGGCGGCCGATGTTTGCGCCGGCACCACGGTGATCTCGCAGCCGCGGTCGACGAGCATGCGCAGGATATTGCGCTTGACGCCGAAGTCGTAGGCAACGACACGGTGACGCGCCGGCACCGACGCGAATTCGGTGCGATCCAGATCGTAGCTGCCCGCGTTGAAACGATAGCTCTGTGCCGTGCTGACGACTTTCGCCAGATCCATGCCCTCGAGCCCGGGGAATGCGCGCGCTTTCGCGTGCGCATGCATTTCGGATGCCGCCGCGCCAGTGACGATGCAACCGTTCTGCGCACCCTTGTCGCGCAGCAGGCGCGTCAGGCGGCGCGTGTCGATGTCCGCGATCGCGACGATGCCGTGGCGGCGCAGATAGACGTCGAGCGTTTCCTGCAGGCGCCAGCTGCTCGCCAGACGCGGCAGGTCACGGATGATCAAGCCGGCCGCATGCACGTGCGCCGACTCCTCGTCGACCGCGTTCACGCCGGTGTTGCCGATATGCGGGTAAGTCAGGGTGACGATCTGGCGCGCGTAGGAGGGATCGGTCAGGATTTCCTGATAGCCGGTGATCGCGGTATTGAACACCACCTCGCCAACGGTTTCGCCTTCCGCGCCGATCGAATTTCCGCGGAACAGGCTGCCATCTTGGAGTGCGAGTAGTGCCGGAATCATTGCGTCGCCTTGAGCGGGGGTGAAACGCAACCTTCGGATACAAGCCAACCCGCGGGCCGGTGCAAACCAGTCCGTGGGGTTGAAGGTTACGGGCGAGTACGAATGATACTGGTCGGTACCCTGCGGTGTCCATCGCGAGCCGTCGGAACGGGGGAAACTTTACCCGCGCAGCGCTAGAATCCGCAGGCCGTATTGCGAGTTCGATCGATGTCCGCTGCGATGTCCGCCGCCGAAGCCCCCATCCTGTTCGATCCCGCGCGTCTGGATCGCAGCGACAGCGTGCTGCGCGATACGCCGTTCCGCTTTCTGATCGCGCGCGAGCAGCTACCCGCAAGCGCCGCAGGCGAACTCGCACGCGACTTTCCAAAATACCCCAGCGCCGGCTTTTTCCCTTACGAGGAAAAGGATTGCGGCACTAGCGTCAATCGGCTGATCGGCGAATTGATCGATCCGGCCGTCGCCAGCGCGGTCGGCGCGAAACTCGGTATCGAGCGCCTCGGTCAATATCCGACCCTGGTCACCTTGTGCCGCGCGTTGAACAAGCGGCATGGCACGATCCATACCGACAGCAAATCCAAGGTAGCGACCGCATTGCTGTATTTGAACGAGTCCTGGCCGGATACCAGCGATGGCTGCTTCCGTTTCCTCAACCGCGTCGACAATGTCGACGATCTCGTCGCACCGGAAATCAAACCGCTGTACGGCAACTTCGTCGTGTTCAAGCGCGCCGACAATTCATTTCACGGCCATCTGCCTTACGAGGGCGAACGCCGCGTGATCCAGGTTGCCTGGCTCACCAGCGAGGACGAAAAACTGCGCAAGACCCAGCGCGGAAAATTGTCGCGCCTGCTCAAGAAACTGTTCGGCGGGCTCGACCGCAAGCTCGGTGCCGGTCGCGACAAGAACGCCGCGCACAAGGATTGATGTTTCGCCGCGACTGGCGACCGCGAATCGACGAGGAGCTGTTCGGATGTCAGGTAGCGCTTTTTTGACGGCTTTCCTTCTGTTCGCCCTGTCAGGCGTCGACCGCGCCGCGGCACCCGTTCCGACGATGCAAAGTCCGACGACGCAGGGAGTCGGCCCCGGCTACGACATTGAGATGAGCCGGATGATCCCGACGCGCGATGGCATCGCGCTTGAGGCATGGATCACCAAGCCGTCGCACCTCGCGGGCAAGCTACCGGCAGTGCTGGAACTGACCCAATACGACATCGATAGCGGCCGGCGTCAGGAGTCCGTCGCTCTGGCCAAGCGTGGCTTCGTCTTCGTGCAAGCCGAAGTGCGCGGCCGCGGGCGTTCTGGCGGCGAGAAAAGCGACGACCTCGGACTGCAGGTCGGGCGCGACGGTTACGACCTCGTCGAGTGGATCGCCAAGCAGCCGTGGAGCGATGGGCACGTCTTCATGTATGGCGGCTCGTTCGTCGGCATGACGCAATGACGCACTGCCGCCCAGCGTCCGCCGCACCTGTCCGGCATCGCCTGCGGATTCAACCGGTCAATGCAACAGTTTGCCGATATCGTTCGGCGGGTGTTTCGTAGCGTAGCGTTTTTCTGGGACGTTCGTTCAATCGTCTCGCTACGGCATTGAGCTTCGCTTGCGAGAAGGTGGATAGGTC
>NZ_DATBQK010000064.1:0-38344 GCF_036560865.1 Rudaea sp. | reverse complement strand
GCCTGTCGACGTTCACAACCAACCCGCGCAACAAGACCTGGGAGACGGTCAAGAACGCGCTCGGCGAAACGGTCGAGAGCGACGATCCGGGCACCAGCGGCGGCGGCGATGCGACGACCTCGCTGGTAGTGACGCAAACCTTCGATGCGGCCGGCGACGTGCTCATGATCGCGCGCAACGGGGGCAACGGCGCGGTGACGTCGAGCTTTACCTACGATGCGCTGGGCCGCAAGACCTCGCAGAACGACAGCGATTCGGGCACGAGCAGCTTCAGCTACAACGCCGCAGGCGATGTCATCGGCCAGACCGATGCGAAGAATCAGACCATTAGCCTGAGCTACGACGCCCTGGGCCGCAAATGGCAGCGCGCGACGAGCAACTCCGTCGACGGCACCAACATGCTCGATACGTGGACCTATGACACCGCTGCGAACGGCTACGGCCAACTCGCCAGCGAAAGTCACAGCGCCAGCAGCGGCACCTACACCGCCTTCGGCCGCACGATGATCTATGACAGCCTCGGCCGGCTGTACCAGCGCACCAGTTCGATCGCCGGCTACGTCTATACCGAAACCACCGCCTACGATGCCTACGGCCGCGCGTTGCAACAACAGGATGCGACCACCCAGATCACCACCGCGCATTACACCACGCACGGCTTTGTGGACAAGCAGCTCGATACGCGCGTTGCCGGCGGCACGCTGTATGAGTTGCTCGCCACCAACGAACGCGGCCAAGCCACCAGCGAGCGCCGCGGCGGCAGCACGAACCTGGTCACCACCCTGAGCTACTACGCCAACACCGGCCGCCTGAGCACGCTGTGCACCAACGGCAACAGCGGCACCTGCGGCTTGCAGGATCTCTCCTATGGCTACGATCTGGCCGGCAATCTGACCACGCGCGTGCACTCGACCAGCGGGGCCAAGACGCCCGCCGAGATGCTGACCTACGATGCGCTCAACCGGCTCACCGTCTCGCAGCTGGGTACGTTGTCGGGCAGCAGTCTGATCAACATCTTCGCCACGCAGACGATGACCTACGATGCGCTGGGCAACCTGTGCAATCAAGCGACCACGGGTAGTGTCACCAACATCTCACAGGCCTATAGCTACGCCGGCCCGGCCGGCTGCGCCAACCACGGAACCAGCGGCAGTGCGGCGGCGGTGACCGCGATCAGCGGCACGACGAGCGCGACCTACCAATACGACGCGGACGGCAATCAGACCACGCGGTCGGACGGGCGCACGCTGAGCTACAACGTGCTCAACCAGATCGCCAAGGCGGTGCTCAGCGCCAACGTCACCACCTTCGAATATCGGGGTGAATATCGAGGCCGGAGTCGAATATCCGCCGGGCGCCCCATACGAAGGTACGTTACGTCACGGTAGCTCGATCCCGTTCAACGCGGAATGGGCGGCCGCTACGGCGTGGTCAGCATCTGCACGCCGCGCACCATCACGTAGGCCAGGGCGCCGGCGATCGGGATCGTGAGCAGCCAGGCCCAGACCATGCGCTCGACCACGGTCCACTTGATCGCATTGGGATTCTTGGCGACGCCGACGCCCATGATCGCGGCGGAGATGTTGTGCGTGGTCGATACCGGAATGCCGACGCTCGATGCGGCGAGGATCACCGCGGCCGAACTGGTCTCCGCGGCGAAGCCGTTGATCGGATGCAGCTTGACCATCTTGTGGCCAAGCGTTTTGATGATGCGCCAGCCACCCGCGGCGGTGCCGGCGGCCATGGTCAGCGCGCAGATGACCTTGATCCATATCGCGATATCGAACGACTTGTTCGCATCCTGCTCGACGCGCAGGAAATGCAGGAAGCCCGGCAACTGATCGAGCGAGCCGGCACTGGTCGCGCCGGCGAGCGCGAGCGCGATGATGCCCATCGTCTTCTGCGCATCGTTCATGCCGTGCGACAGACCCATCGCGCTGGCCGAGAAGATCTGCGCCTTGCCGAAAAACATGTTTACGAAACGCGGCCGGCCGAATTTCTGGATTTGCGGGTTCTTGCGCGCACCGATCCAGGCGATGATCGCGAACAGCGCGCCCATGATCGCGAAGCCGATCACGAATCCGGCCAGCGGCGAGGTGATCATCGGCAGGATCACTTTCGGCCACATGCCCTTGCCGTCCCACCAGTGCACGCCGGGCTGCGACCAGATTATCGCGTGCCAGTTGTTGTGCGCGCCGGCCAACGCCGCGCCGCACAGGCCGCCCACCAATGCGTGCGAGGAACTCGATGGCAAGCCGCGCCACCAGGTGATGAGGTCCCAGATCGTTGCGCCGAGCAGGGCGCAAATGAGCAGCGCCGGCGTCACGTCGACCATGCCCGCATCGATGAGGCCGGACGAAATCGTCTTCGCCACGGCCGTGCCCCACAACGCGCCGAGCAGATTGGTTATCGCCGCGAGCAGCACCGCCTGACCCGGACTCAATACCTTGGTCGCGACCACGGTCGCGATCGAGTTGGCTGTGTCGTGAAAGCCGTTGATGTACTCGAAGACGAGCGCGACGGCGATGACGAGAAGAACCAGCGAGAGGCTCACGCAGACCTCACGAATTCTTCAGCGCAATGGCATACACCACGTTGCCCGCGTCGCGACAGCGATCGATGGCTTTTTCGAGCAGTTCGAACAGGTCCTTGCGCAGCAGCAGATTGCGCGCGTCGCTTTCTTTGCTGTACAGCTCGCGATACAGGTCGAGAATCAGGCGGTCGGCTTCGCCCTCGATCGCCTGCATGCGATCGTTCATTTCCTTCATCGTTTCCAGCACCATGCCCTTGCGCAACTGCCCCACCATTTCGGAGATCACCTCGCAGGCCTTCTCGAGCATGACCGCGCGCGAGACGTAGTCGATGTCGAGCAGCTGGCCGGCGAACAAGGCGTAGCGCTCGGCGAATTTTTCGACCGTTTTCGGAATCCGGTACAAGGCGGCCGACAATGCTTCGATATCCTCGCGCTCGAGCGCGGTGACGAAGGTGTTCACCAGTTCGGCGCTGATCTCGCCGATGATCTGCTTCTCGCGCCGACGCGCGGTGCGGAATTCATCGAGCGACGGACTCGGGGTTTTCTGCTTGAGCAGCGCGATCAGCGCACGCGCGCTTTGCCTCGCGGCATCCGCGCTTGCCTCGAGCAGACCGTAAAACTTGTCGCCTTTGCCGAAAATGGTTTGGAGTGAAAACATGATCGGTGCTTCCCCGGGGAGAGGCCCAAGTTTACCGTTTTGTTACAGGTTAGGGCTGAGGGCCCAACGCTGAGCCCCTCTCCTCCTGCGGGAGAGGGGTTGGGGAGAGGGTAGCGCCCGCGAAAGCGGGCGCCTTCGGCGCCATCCCCTCTCCCGGCACGCTGCGCGTGCCGGCCTCCCCCGCAAGGGGGGAGGCGCAACGCAGGTCACGCCATGGATAGGGGGGCGCAATACAGGTCACGCCATGGTAAGCATTTGCGTCAAAAATGGTTACCGCAGCGCCTTTGGCTTTAGCCCCTCTCCCCCTGCGGGAGAGGGGTTGGGGAGAGGGGTTGCGCTCGCGCAAGCGGACGCCTTCGGCGCATCCCCTCTCCTGGCACGCTGCGCGTGCCGACCTCCCCCGGGGGAGGTGAAAAGCAGGCCGGGCCATGTGCAGGCACTTAACTTAAAAGTGCTCCAGCCCCGCTGTCATAAAACTTTCAAATTGCCCGCGTAGCCTGCGCCGGTATCAAGGAGCGCTGGCGAGCCGGGGTAGCACGCCGCACGCCGCCTCCACGGTTTCATACTGTCAACGGAGGTTTCCATGTTCCAACGTATCGGGCTTCAACACATTCGCTATTCGCTGACGGCACTTGCCGTCGCCGCTGGTCTGTCCCTGGCCGGCGCGGCGCAGGCGGTCGACATCACGGGCGCGGGCTCTACGTTCGTGCAACCGGTCATTACCAAATGGTCGGCCACTTTTGCCGAGAAGACCGGCAACCATGTCAATTACGGCGGTGGCGGATCCGGTGCAGGCATCGCGCAGATCAAGGCCGCGACGATCGATTTCGGCGCATCGGACAAACCCTTGTCTTCGGATGAATTGAACGCGGCAGGACTGGCTCAGTTTCCGATCGTGATCGGCGGCGTGGTCCCCGTGGTGAACATCGAGGGCGTCAAGGCCGGCGAACTCAAGCTCACCGGTCCGCTGCTCGCGGATATTTATCTGGGCAAGATCAAGAAGTGGAACGATCCGGCCATCGCCGCGCAGAACGCCGGCCTCAAACTGCCCGACACGGCGATCCAGACGGTGGAGCGCTCGGACGGTTCGGGCACGACGTTCAACTACACGAATTATCTGTCCAAGGTCAGCCCCGAATGGAAGGAAAAAGTCGGCGAAGGTACCTCGGTGCAATGGCCAACGGGCGTCGGCGGCAAGGGCAACGCAGGCGTCGCGGCCTATGCGCAGCAGATCAACGGCGCGATCGGCTACGTCGAGATCGCCTATGCACTGCAGAACAAGATGGCATATACCCTGATGCAGAACGCCGCAGGCAAATTCGTCACCCCCAACCTCGCCAGTTTCGCCGCAGCTGCCTCGCACGCAGACTGGAAGAGTGCCAAGGACTTCAATCTCATGATGACCAATGCGCCGGGCGACGACTCCTGGCCGATCACCGCAACCTCGTGGGCGCTGGTCTACAAGACGCCGAAAAGCGCGGAGAACGCCAAGGCGATGCTCGACTTCTTCAAATGGTCGTATGCCAACGGCACCGACGCCGCCAAGGCGCTGGACTACGTGCCGCTGCCGGCAAACCTGGTCGAGCAGATCGAGACCTACTGGAAGGCGGAAATCAAGCTCTGATTCTCAGCACCGGGCCCCTCTCCCGCCGGGAGAGGGGTTGGGGTGAGGGTCCGGGTGCCTATCGGCGCTTCGGCGATCCCGAACCCTCATCTGCCCTGACGGGCACCTTCTCCTGATGGGAGAAGGGAAAAGAAATCTTATGTCCGCAAATATCACCGCAATCTCCAGAATCGACGAACGCCGCGCGCAGCACGACGGCAACGCCGATCGTGCGTTCCGCGGGATCGTGTTCGGCGCGGGCATGCTGGTTCTGCTGCTTCTGGCCGGCGTCGCGCTGACCACACTCTGGGGCGGTCGCGAAGCATTCCAGACCTTTGGTTTCAAATTCCTGATTTCATCCGACTGGGACACCGTCACGCACAAGTTCGGCGCACTCGCGCCGGTCTACGGAACCCTGGTCACCGCAGCGATTGCGTTGCTCATCGCCGTGCCGGTCAGCTTCGGCATCGCGCTGTATCTGACCGAGATCGCGCCGACCTGGCTGCGCACACCGGTCGGCGCCGCGATCGAGCTGCTCGCCGGCATTCCGTCGATCATTTACGGCATGTGGGGCCTGTTCGTGTTCGTGCCGATCATGGGCAGATACATCATTCCCTGGCTCAACGACCATGTCGGCAACTGGTGGATTATCGGCCCACTGTTTCGCGGCCCGCCGCTGGGCCTCGGCATGCTCACCGCAGGCATCGTGCTCGCGGTGATGGTGATTCCTTTTATTTCCTCGGTGATGCGCGAAGTCTTCCTGACCGTGCCGACGCGCCTGAAGGAATCGGCTTACGCGCTCGGCTCGACCACGTGGGAGGTGGCCTGGGATGTCGTCCTGCCGTATACGCGCACGGCGGTGATCGGCGGCATTTTCCTCGGCCTCGGCCGCGCGCTCGGCGAGACGATGGCGGTGACCTTCGTGCTCGGCAATGTGCATCGCCTGTCGCTGTCCCTGCTCGAACCGGGCAACTCGATTGCGGCGACGATCGCCAACGAATTCGCCGAGGCCGATTCGGAGATATTCCGCTCCTCGCTGATCGCGCTGGCGTTCCTGCTGTTCGTCGTCACCTTCATCGTGCTCGCAATCGCCAAGCTGATGCTGCGGCAGATGGAAAAACGCGAGGGCAAGGCATGAACACATCGCCTTCGAATCCGGCAGCCGATGCGCGTATGGCCGTCGCCGACCGCCTTTATTTCCGTCGCCGCATCGCCAACAGCGCCGGCCTCGTCTTCGCTACCGCGTCGACCATCTTCGGCTTGTTCTGGCTCGCCTGGATTTTGTGGACGACGTTCTTCAACGGCATTGCCGCACTGAATCTCGACCTGTTCAGTAAAATGACGCCACCACCGGGCGAGGACGGCGGTCTGCTGAACGCGTTTGTCGGCAGCGCAATGATGTGCGCCGTGGCGATACTGATCGGTGCGCCGATCGGCATCGCGGCCGGAACCTATCTGGCCGAATATGCGAAGAAGAGCCGGTTCGGTGAAGCGATTCGCTTCTTCAACGATATCCTGCTTTCCGCGCCATCGATCGTGCTGGGAATGTTTATTTATACGATCGTCGTGCGCCCGCTTGGTCATTACTCGGCGCTTTCCGGCGCGCTCGCGCTCGCCCTGATCGTGCTGCCGGTCGTGGTACGCACGACCGACGAAATGCTCAAGCTGGTGCCGAGCACGATGCGCGAAGCGGGCCTGTCGCTTGGTGTTCCACAATGGAAGGTCACGGTGCAGGTGCTCTACCGCGCCGCCCTGCCCGGCATCGTCACCGGCATTCTGCTCGCGCTCGCGCGCATCAGCGGCGAAACCGCGCCGCTGCTGTTCACCGCATTCGACAACCAGTTCTGGAGCACGAACATCGGCCAGCCGATGGCCAGCGTACCCGTGGTGATCTACAAATTCGCCCTGAGCCCGTACGCAGGCTGGAAGTCGCTGGCCTGGGCCGGCGCGCTGATCGTCACGCTGTTCGTGCTTACGCTGAGCCTCATCTCGCGCGCGATTTTGTTGCGCAACAAGGTGCCCAATGACTAGTCATTGTTTTCTAACCTACTGCGCTCGGAATTTCGTGCGCGTACGGTGCTCGCCACGCGCGCCATTGGCGAGCGTGAAATCACGCTCGCGCTCATGTATTCCGCACATACACTCCGGTTCCTGCGCTCCGTGCGCGCACGAACTCCCTTCGCTCGCGACGGTTATAAAACAATGACTGATCCGCATATTTCCCTGATCGCGCCACCGCCAGGTGCCGGTACGTCCGCTGCGGTGAAAGCCGCGCCGAAGATGTCGGCGCGCGGTCTGGATTTCTATTACAACGGCTATCAGGCGTTGAAGAACGTCAACCTCGACATCGCCGAGCGCAAGGTCACCGCGCTGATCGGCCCGTCCGGTTGCGGCAAATCTACACTTTTGCGCATTTTCAACCGCATCTACTCGATCTATCCCAAGCTCGAGGCGAAAGGTCAGGTACGGCTCGACGGCGACGATATCCTCGACCCGAAATATCCGCTCAACCGACTGCGTAGCAAGGTCGGCATGGTCTTTCAGAAGCCGGTGCCGTTTCCGATGTCGATCTACGACAACGTCGCCTATGCGATCCGCCATTACGAGAAATTGTCGAAGGCCGAAATGGACGCGCGCGTCGAGGAAGCGCTGCGCCAGGGTGCGCTATGGGACGAGGTCAAGGGCAAACTCCATCAAAGTGCGCTCGGCCTGTCCGGCGGCCAGCAACAGCGCCTGTGCATCGCACGCGCGGTCGCGCTGAAACCCGAGGTGATCCTGCTCGACGAGCCGACCTCGGCGCTGGATCCGATCGCCACCGGCAAGATCGAGCAACTCGTCGAAGAACTCAAGGACCACTACACGATCGCCATCGTCACGCACAATATGCAGCAGGCCTCGCGTGTGTCCGACTACACCGCGTTCATGTATCTTGGCGAGTTGATCGAATTCGGCGACACGACGACCATCTTCGAGAACCCCACGCAGAAGATGACGGAAGACTACATCACGGGACGCTACGGCTAGGAGCGAGGGCTGAGGGCTGAGGGCTGAAAAGCCGGCAATATGAGGCTTTTGATCTTCAGCCCTCAGCCCTAGGCCCTCAGCCCTGCCGCAACAAGCAACCCAGACATTCAACAGGCCCGCAACTCCATGTCAGACCATATCGTAAAAAGTTTCGACGACGAACTTTCCCAGCTAAACGCGGCGATCGCGCGCATGGGCGAACTCGCGCAGAGTCAGTTCGCCACGACGCTGGAAGCCTTGCATGCACGCGACGCGGAGACCGCGGCACGCGTGATCCGCGACGATATCGACGTCGACGCGCTCGAACGCGATATCGAAGCGCGTGCGATTCGTGTGCTCGCGCTGCGCCAACCGATCGCGCGCGACTTCCGCGAAGTGATCAGCACCTTGCGCATCGTCGTCGAGCTCGAACGCATCTGCGATTTCTCGGCGAACATCTGCAAGCGTCTGATCGCCTTGAACAAGCACTCGCCCGACGAATGGGTCAATGAAGTCGGCGAACTCGGCACGCTCGCACGCCGGCAGCTGGCTGCGGTCGTCGTCGCGTTCAGCGAGCGCAATCAGGAAAAGGCGATCACCGTGTGGGCCTGCGACGAGCAGATCGACGACACCTACACCGGTATCTACCGCCGCTTGATCGACTACATGAAGAGCGATCCGCAGCACGTCGCGATCGGCGCGCACTTCATGTTCATCGCCAAGAACATCGAGCGCATCGGCGACCACGTCACCAACATCGCCGAATCGATCTACTACCTCGTCACCGGCAACGTGCTCGACGCGCCGCGGCCGAAGGGCGACAAGTCGAGCCTGGATCAGGTCGAAGCGAGCGCCTGATCCGTGTCGTGAGCGGAGACTGATCCGCTCGCGCACTCAATCCGCGAGCTTTTTCAGCCATTCCGCGGCCGTGGTAGGCCCGGTCGCGACCGTATCGGTGTGCTCGGCGATGGTTTCGCGGATCGCGATGAAGAATTTCGCGCCGGTTGGTGCACCGAGCTTCTTCAACGCCGCGGCGACGAGCGGGGACTTTGCCGGGTCGACGTCTTCGGGCTGAATCAGCAGAAAGTCCCACGACGCGCCATCCGAATGCACGTAGAGCTCGCGTGGCGGCAGCCCGGCCTGGCGGTTCGCTTCGTCGTATTGCGCGATCAGCTTGAGAAACTCGACATGCTTGCCCGGCGCGATGTGGTAGATCTCGATCATCTTGCGCGTGCCCTGCTCGGCGAACGCCGGGATGCTGAATGCGAGCGCGAGCGTCGTGGCAAGAATCAGGTTGCGAAACTTCATGATGTGCTCCTCGAAGCGTGATTAAGGAAATTCGGCCGAATTCAATGCGCCAATGTGGGATGGAGCGCCGCGCGCTCGCCCGCGAACCACTGCGGCGCCAACGGCCTGGATTCAGGATAGATCTCGTCGAGCGTATTCGCGTCGTAGAGACGACCGTTCTTCATCACCTGTGCAATCGCCAGCGTGTTGCGGATGTCATCGAGCGGATTCTTGTCGAGAATGACCAGATCGGCAAATTTACCGGGCGCGAGACTGCCGATTTCATCCTGCCGGCCGATCGTCTCGGCCGAGCCGATCGTCGCCGCGCGCAGGACCTCGTGTGGAGTCATGCCGCCTGCGGCATAAGCCTGCATTTCCCAATGGATGCCGTAGCCCGGCACTTCGCCGTGCGAGCCGGTGCCGACCAGACCGCCGGCGCGCTGCAACGCGGCTGCGCCCTGCGCAATCGCGCCGAAGAAATATTCGTCCGCCGCATACCAATGCCGGCGCGAAAATTTTTTCTCGGCCAGCAGCGGCGGTGAGAAGTGATTCAATTTCGCATCGTTCTGCGGCAGGTCGCGTTCGATGAAATAGTTCTGCGCCGGCGGACCGCCGTGCGAAATCTGCAGGGTCAGCGTGTAGCTCACGCGCGTCTGCCGCAGCAGCTCGATGACGTCCTTGTACAGCGGCGCGGCAATCAGCGCATGCTCGTTGCCGGCGAAGCCGTCCATGATCTGGGTCAGATCGAGCTTCATGTCGAGCGCGCCCTCAGTGGTCGGCTGCAGGCCCAGTTCATTGGCCGCCATCGCCACCCATTGGCGCACACGCCGGTTGCCGGTGCGATATTCCTTGAGGTTGCCGAGGCGGAAATGATCGACATAGCGTGAGAGCACGTCCTTGACCTGTTGCAGACTGGTGAATTCATAGAACGAAAAAATCGCCGTGCCGGTCGAGTAACCGCGCGGCCCGAGCGACAGGCCAGCATCGATCAGATCCTGATAGGCGAGCATGTCGATGCTCAGCGTCGACGGATCGAGTCCCGCCGTCTTGCCGAACGCAAGATCGGCGAGAAAACTCCAGTTCTGCATGTCCAGCACGCCGCGCCGTACCTCGGCCCAGTGATCGTGCGTGTCGATGAAACCCGGCACGATGAACTTGCCGCCGACATCGCGCACTGGCGTCGCATCCGGAATCTTCACCTCACCGCGTTGGCCGATCGCCGCAATGCGGTTGTCGACGATCAGGATATCGGCGTCGGCGATTACCTCATCGCCACGCATCGTGACCGCGGTTGCGCCGCGCAGAACTACACTGGAGTGCGGCACATCGCGCGGCACTTCGACGTTTGCCGCAAACGCCTCGACGCCATCCTGACCCGGCTGCGGCCGAGTACGCGTTCCTTCTTGCCCGGCGGCGTCGAGTGCGACGTTCGCGAGCGGTTGGCGATAGAACGTCGAGCCGACTGTCCACGTAATTGTCTTGCCGCCATCGGCCCAACCGAAAAAGTCGGCGCCCACACTGGCGAGCTTGCGATGCGCAACCGGCGGCGCGTCGACATCGATAGCCTTGGTCGTATCAGTCGGCATGCGCAACAGGTAGAGCTGCTCGAATGTCTGCGCCAGCAACCACTGCCCATCCGGACTGATGCGCAGATCGTCGACCGGCGCACGGCCTTCCTGGAAATAGTATCCAGGCCCAGTGACCGCAATGAGCCTGTGCCGGCCGCTGCCATCGAGCTTGACCGCGTTCAAGCCGTCGTCGAACACCACGTTGACCGTGGCGCGGTCTGCGCTGAAGTGCGGCAGTCCGCCAATGCGTCCACTTGCAAGCACACGTGCGTCGCCGCCGCGCGACGGCAGCGCGATCAAATCGGCCTGACGCAGCGGGCCGTATTCCATGTATTGATGCATGCGTTCGTAATTGCTTGAACGTTGCGCGACGATGGATTTTCCGTCCGGCGTAAATACCGGATTGGTGTAGTAAGCGGGCGTCCGCGTCAGCGCCTTCGGCGTGCCACCGTGCGCATCGACTTGCCAAATTTGTCCGGCGTCCTTCGCCGTCCAACTGATGTAAACGATCGACTTGCCATCGGGCGACCAGGATGGTTCGAATGCGGGCACACCCGGCGGCGTCAGCGCCTGCGGCATCGCATTCTGCACAAGTTCCATTGTATACACGCGACCAAGCGCGGAAAACGCGATGCGTTTGCCGTCCGGCGAGGCGACCGGCGCCTGGATCAGGCGCGCGCGCACGGGGCCGGTATCGTCCTTGAACGAATGGCGCAGCGACGGGCCGATATCGAGATCGACGTGGGCGAGAAACGGAATTGTCGTCGCCTTGCCGCTGGTCAACTCGATGCGATGGATTTTGCCTGCGTAGGCAGCAATCAGCGCATTTCCATCCGGCGTAAACGCATAACCCGGCATCACGTCGCGCGTCGACTCGCCTTCCTGATCGTCGTGCTGCACCGGATAGACCAGTTCGCGATCGCCGCCGCTGATGAGATCGCGCACTCGCAGTTGCGTCTGACCTTGCAAGCGTGCGGCGTAGACCAGAGTCTTGCCGTCGGGCGACACTGCCGGTCGCATCGCACTGCCCTGATTCGTGACGATGGTATCGTCGGACCCAGTAGCGAGGTCGTGCCGCTGGATACTCCACATCGGCAAAGTCATGTCTTCATCGAAGGTGCCGTAGCGGCCGGCGAAATACAGCGCGCGGCCGTCGCGCGATGCCGTGGCGCCAAGCACGCTGTAGCGCTGATCCTTGGGCTGTGCGTCGTAGCTCTTGCCCTTGGTTATCCTCTCGCCGCGGCCGTCGCCACCGATCGCATAGCGCCACAACTCATATGCATTCAGGTCAGGGTGGAAGACCGAGACATAGATCGAACGCCCATCGGCCGACCACGTAGGCGAGGTAAACACGGCGTTGTCGTCGAGCATCGAAACCTGCTGCGCGTGCGTGCCATCGACATCGGCAATCCACACATCTTCATTGCCGGAGCGATCGCTGACGAAAACGATGTGCTTGCCGTCCGGTGCAAAGCGCGGCTGTGAGTCAAATGCCAGACCGTGGGTGATCGCCTGCGCCTCGCCGCCGCCGGTGGGCATGCGATACAGATCGCCGAGCAGCTCGAAGACGATGCTGCGCCCATCGGGCGAGACGTCGAGCGAAACCCAGGTGCCCTCGTCGGTATCGAAACGGATATGCCGGGTCGGCACCAGTGGTAATGTATCCCCATCCGCTTTTACGCTTTGTCCCTGCGCGAACGCGACGACAAACAATGCCGCGAAGATCGCCAGGACATTCAACACGGCTCTATGCAATTTCATGTAATGACAGGCAGCAAGGTAGAAGAAAAGCACAGTCATTCACCGCAAAAGACGCAAAGTACGCGAAGAAAAATCTCACTCACTTTGCGTCCTTTGCGTCTTTCGCGGTGAGATCGGCTTCTTTCATTTGCCGTTCAATTGCGATATGCCGGCGGCCACGGATTTTGCGCGGCCTTCGGTGCGTAGCGATCGCGCAGCAGGGTCTGGCGCGTGACCAGCGAGGCGGGCACGCCGCGCATCAGCACCAGATCAGGCGCCGCGCCCGGCTCCAGTGGATCGCCGTTCCAGATGACGAGATCGGCATCGAGTCCGTGCGCCATGCTGCCGTAGTGATCGGCAATACCGAAGATGCGCGCCGGATTCACGGTGAGCGCCTTGAGCGCGTCCAGCCGCGGCAAACCATTGGCCACCGCCAGCCCCGCCGCTTCGCGCAAGGCGACGCCGGCGTTGTGACTCAGATAAATCGTATTGCCGGATACGTTGAGCGCAATCGTCACACCGGCACGCTGCAGAATCGCGGCACTGTCCGCACGTGAGCCAAGTTCGTCGTAATTCCACGGCAGATCGGCTTCCGGATCGATCACGACGGCGACCTTGTGGCGCGCGAGCAGGTCGGCGCAGCGCCAGGCTTCGGCGCCGCCGAGGATGATCAGCGGAATGCGATAATCGTCGGCGAGGCTGACCGCCTGACGAATATCCGACTCGCGCGATACCTGCATGACCAGGGGCATGTGCTGGTCGAGCATCGCGCGCAGCGCCTGGATATTCAGCACATTCTGCAGTTGATCGCGCGGCGCGCCGATCATGCCTTTGGTTGTATACAATTTCGCTTCATCGAATGCATTGCGCAGCAACTGCCACTGCGCGCTGCGCGAACCACCACCTTTTTTTGCCGCGCCGCCACCGATGCTGGCGTACATCGCGGCCCTGGCGCGATCCAGGATATCGCCACCGGGCACGATGCGCAGCACCGCGCCCATGCCGAGGAATGCCGCGTCCGCGGCGGAAGTCGGACTGGCCACTGCGCGCGTCAGGCCATCGGCGAGCACGCTGGGCAACAGCACCGAGTTCGCATTCAAGCCGTACTGCACATCGAATGCCGCGCCGAGCGGACCATCGGCGACGCCGTGATCGCGCGTTTCCTCGAGCGAAGACACTTCGACCAGACCCAGATGCGTATTCGCATTCATCAAGCCGGGCGTGACAACCTTGCCGGCGGCATCGACCACGCGCGCACCTGCGGGCGGCGCCGTGCCGGCTTCCACGGACTCGTAGCGGCCGTCGCGAATCACGATCGTGGCCTTGTCGATGCGGCCCTGCGCACCGCCGGCATCGGTCATCGGCCAAGCCTGGGCGTTAACGATCGCAATCGTTTCGCCGTGGGCCACCACAGCGCCAAGCAACAGCGCTGCGACGAATGTGCAGCGCAGAGTTGCGTGCGTGGCGGAGTTATTTGCCATCGCCACCCGCCTTCGTTGGTGCGCTCATGCTTGGCTGGCCCAACTCGAAATCCGAACGCGGCCGACGCGTCGCGTCCGCGCGGTCGTAGACCAGCGCGCCGTCGATGAACACCTGATCGGCCTTCTCATATACGCTCAGCGGATCGGCCGACCAGACCACCAGATCGGCGTTCTTGCCCGCTTGCAGCGAGCCAATTTTCGCGTCCAGTCCAAGCACCTTGGCAGAGTTGAGCGTGACCCACTGGATCGCGTGCTCGTCGCTCACATGCAAACCCGCGCGATTGCCTGCCGCCATCGCCTTGCCCGCCTCCAAGGTCAGACGCTGACCGAGCCACGGCGAATCCGAATGCATCGCCACGCAGGCGCCGGCCGCATCGACGAAGGCCGCGTTCTCGCGAATGCCGTCGAGCGCTTCCATCTTGTAGCCCCACCAGTCCGACCAGACGACCGCGCAGGTGTGGTTCTTCACGAACAACTCGGGGATCTTGTAGGCCTCGACCGCGTGATGAAACGCGGTGATGCGGAAGCCGGCTTCCCGCGCCGTATCGAACAGCGTCGCCATGTCGTCGGCGCGATAGCAATGCCAATGCACGCGGATATCGCCATCGAGTACGCCGGCGAGCGAGTCCATCTTCAGATCGTCGTCGGGCAGCTTGTCTTGCTTGCCGGATTCGTAGTCGAGCCACTTCCGCCGATATTCCGCCGCTTCGAGCCAGGCGGCGCGTACGCCGGCGACATTGCCCATGCGACTCGACGGGAATTTGCCCTTGCCGCCAAATGTATACTTCGGATTCTCACCACAGGCCATCTTCAGACCGTACGGCGCATCCGGAAACTTCATCGCCTGCACCGTCGTCGCCGGCACATTCTTGAGCACCACGCTGCGACCGCCGATCAGGTTGCTCGACCCGGGCAGAATTTGCAGCGTCGTCACACCACCCGCGAGCGCACGCTCGAACGAGGGGTCCTGCACATTGATCGAATGCTCGGCCCACACGTTGCCGGTGACCGGGTCGGAGGATTCGCTCACGTCGGAATTCTGCGCGTCCAGGCTGGTGAACGGCGCGGAGAAATCGCCGTCGTGCGAATGTACGTCGATGATGCCCGGCGTGACCCAGCGGCCGGCCGCATCGATCGTCTTCGCGCCCGCCGGAGCGGCGATGGCTCCTGCGCCGATCTCGACGACCTTGCCGTCGCGCAGCAATACGCTGGCCTGATCGTAGCGATGACCTGCGCCGTCGAGGATCGTCGCATTCACGATCAGGGTGTCCTGTCGCGGCAGCGGCTTGTAGGTGCTCGGATACGGATTGAGCTTCCACGGCAGCACCGCCTTCGCGGTGCCCGACTTCGCATCGGATGCAGTCGCTGCCGTGGACATCGCAATGGCGAGTGTGGCCAAAAGCGCGGCGCAGGAAATACCGCACCGCGCAGTCAGCGCAAGGCGACGCCCGCGCAACAAAGCTCCTGCGCAGGCGGTCGGTTTCATCGACGTACGCACCGTGCGTTCAGAACTTGCGCGTCACCGTCGCATTGATCACACGGCGCAGGCCGTAAAAACACTGCGCATCGCTCGAGCAGCGCGACAGGTATTCCTTGTCGAACAGATTCGACAGATTGAGCTGCATGACCCATTTGTCCAGATTGTAATGAATCGTCGCATCCCAGAGTACGACCGACGGCGCCTTGTATGCATTCGCCGGATCGCCGTAGCTCGAACCGACATAGCGCCCGCCCAGACTCGCCCCCAGCCCGGCGAACCTGCCATCCTGCTCGGTGTAGTCGACCAGGGCCGATAGCAGCTGTTTGGGAACCTGCACGAGTTGTTTGCCGAGGTCGGCGCCGTTGCTCTTGGTCACCTGCGAATCGGTATAGGTATAGGCCGCGTTGAAGCTCCAGCGTTCGTTGAAGCGCGCGACACCCTCCAGTTCCAGTCCCTTGACCTCCACCGCGCCGGTCTGCACGTTGAAGAAGGCGTGCGCGGTATTCGGGTCGGGCGTCAACACGTTCTTCTGATTCAGGTCATAAGCCGCGACGGTCAGCAAGGCATTCATCCCGGCCGGCAGAAACGTCGGCTGGAACTTGATTCCCGCTTCGACCTGATCGCCCGAGGTCGGCTTGAATGCGTGGCCGCCGAAATCGGCTCCGGGCGTCGGCTGGAACGACGTCGAGTACGACACGTACGGGGCAAACCCGCTTTCGAACAGGTAATTGAGTCCAGCCCGATAGGTGAACTTGCTGTTCGATTCGCTCGCGCCCGAATTCGTCTGGTCGACGTTGTCATAACGACCACCGAGCGTGAGCACCCAGCGATTGAGCTTGATCTGGTCCTCGCCATAGACGCCGGTCTGTTTCTGCACTTCCTGGACGTACGGAAACAGCGAGGTTGGCGTCACGATCGGCACGCCATACACCGGATTGAACAGATCGATCGGCGGCGCGGACGCGAAGCCGAATTCGGAATTCTCTGTGTAGCGCCGGTAGTCGAGGCCGAACAGCACGTGCTGTTTGACGTCGCCGCTGTCGATTTTGCCCTCGACGCGCGAATCGACGTTGAACGACTTGGTGTTTTCGTTAAACGGAAAGTTGTAGCGGTTGACCGTATGGTAATCGTCCGGCACGCCATCGAAATTCGCGTCGACGAGGCCGGCGCCGTAGACTTGCAGGATTTTCACGTCGGACGAAAAGTACTTGAGGTTCTGCTCGAAGCGCCAGTCGTCGTTGAACTTGTGGCTGAAGTCGTAGCCGACGCCGTACTCGTCGCGCTTGAAGTGGTTGTAGTCGGTGTCGCCGAGGTTGGTATTGGTCGGCACTTTGCCGAGCGGGTTGGGTTTCGCAACGCCGAAGATCGGCAGGAACCCGCCGCCATCGCCGTAGACGTCATCATGCTGGAAATAGCTCAGCAAGGTGAGATTGGTCTCGGGCGAGACGACCCATGTGAACGCCGGCGCAATGTAATAGCGGTTGGTATCAACGCCATTGGTCTGCGTGCCCTTGTCGAAATAAAGTGCGGTAAGACGGCCGAGAAAACGCCCGTCCGCATCGAGCGGGCCGGTTACGTCGGCGGCGACTTGTCCGTTCGCATAACTGCCGTATTGCAACTGCGCTTCGCCGCTGAATTGCGCTTCGGGCCGGCGGCTGGTCAGATTGACGATGCCGCCCGGGGGCGCAAGTCCATACAGGGTCGACGACGGGCCCTTCAACACTTCCACGCTCTGGAAGCCGTACAGATCGACGCCGACATTGCTCACCGACCCGATCGGTGCCTGCAAGCCGTCGATGTATTCGGGCGGATAGAAACCGCGCAGCGTCAGCCAGTCGTAGCGCGGATCCGCGCCGTAGTTCTCGCCGATCACACCGGCGGTATAGCGCACGACCTGGCTCAGGTTCTGCCAGTCGAGCAGATCGATCTGGTCGCGCGGAATCACCGTCACCGATTGCGGCGTTTCGATCAGCGGTATCGTCGACTTCGCCGCGCCGTTGGTGTCGCGCGGAACGTAGTCGGGAGCCGAGACGACGATGCTCTCAAGCGTGGTCGTATCTTTCTTGCTGTCGTCGGCCGCGTCTTCTGCCGCGGCGACTGCGCCAAGATTGCCGGCCAACGCGAGAAGCACGCCCAGATATAGCAAATGCCGCTTGCCGACGCGGCCCGGAATACGGGATTCATGAGTAGTCATACGTCACCCCAAGACCAATGATTGATGAGAGAAGCGTTCGCTGGATTGGCTCCAGGTTCAAAGATTCCGACTCGATTTGTCCGCTTTTAATTTGTTCCGATCCCCATGGCGACGCACGCGCAGCGGGGTCTTTAATCATCGCGTTAAGGCCATCACGCGCGCAGACACGCGCGCAGCCACGCGGCGCCGTCGTCGATCGCGCGATCGGCGACATCGGAGATGGACACCGCTTCGAGAAAACTGTGTGTCGCTCCCGCGTATTCGTTCAGCACGGCCGCGACGCCGGCTGCGCGCAGGCGCGCGGCGAATGCATCGCTCTGTTCCGCCAGCACGTCACACCGCCCGCTCATCAGGAACGCCGGTGGCAGGCCGCCGAGTTGAGCGCGCAAGGGCGACGCCAGCGGATCAAGCGCATCGGCAGGCGTCGCCAGATAGTTGGCCCAAAACGTCGTCATCTCCGCGCTGGTCAGCAGATTGCCTTCGGCGCCGAATCCATTCATTGCCTGTTGCGAGAGTTCGTTGGTGAAGCAGCCGTAGATCAGCAGCATGCCGCGTAGCCGTTCGGCCTCGCCCGCGTCGCGCAGAAAAAGACCCGTGCCGACGGCAAGATTGGCGCCTGCCGAATCGCCGCCGATGGCCAGACGCGAAGCGTCAATATTCAGCGAGTCGGCATTTGCGTGCAGCCAGCGCACGACATCGACGATCTGATGCAGCGCGAACGGAAATTTCGCTTCAGGCGACAAGGCATAGTCGACGCCGACCACCACCACGCCGGCGCGCGCCGCAAACTCGCGCATGATGCGATCGTGCGTATCCAGACTGAACATCGTCCAGCCGCCGCCGTGCAGATAAACCAGCCCGGGCTGCGCATCGATGTTTGCCTGCGGACGATAGATGCGTATGCGCACGTCGCCCTGCGCGGTGGGCACTTGCAGTTCGCGCGTCACCGCCATCGCAGGACCGCCCTCGCGCCAGGGTGCGCGCACCTGCTCGGCAATGCGGCGCATCTCGACGATCGAGCGCGTGCCAGTCTCTGGATATCGCAGCCATGCTTGCGCCAGCTCGGAGACGAAGCGGCGAATCTGCGGATCGAGCGGGTCGACTTCGAGCTTCCCCGACCGGACCGCATCAGGGGTCGAATCCGCTCGTGCCGGCAGGTGTGGCCTCGATTCCTGGCTCATGCCGACTGTCCCTTTACGTATCTCATCGAAGACTCCGCTCCCAGGCGCCGCAGGCCCGCCTGCTGCCGTGACGATTGCGTGACATTCGTTTCTGTGCGTAGAATCGAATTGCAGCTCAATGTAATCCTCGTTTGAAAATACGCTGTCGAGAGGGGACCATTCATCGTCTAGCGTGGGCCACATGGGTCGCAGCAAGAAAGGCATCGATTACCAATTCGTACCGCGTCCGATAGCGGTACTGATGGATGACTATCCGCCCGGTTTTTTCGATCCCCGGCACAGTCACGTGCGCGCTCAACTGGTCTACGCGACCAGCGGCGTGACCATTCTGAGCACCAACGACGCGAGCTATGTCGCGCCGCCGCAGCGTGCGATCTGGATTCCCGCCGGGGTCGAGCACGAGGTGCGCTGCCGCGGTCGCGTGCTGATCCGCACGTTGTACATTTCGCCCGACGCCGCACCCGATCTGCCGAAAACCTGCCAGGTCATCGAAGTCTCGAATCTGTTGCGCGAACTGATACTCGCCGCGGCGGAGCTGCCGATCGAATACGATCTGGAAGGCCGCGATGCACGCATCATGATGCTGATTCTCGACGAGATTCATTGTGCGCGGCGCATTCCATTGTGCGTGCCGATGCCGGTCAACGAGCGCCTCGCGCGCATCTGCAAGACGATCCTCGCCGACCCGGCGCAGCATGATGCATTGAACGATTGGGCCAGCGCCGCCGCGATGGGCCGGCGCACGTTCACGCGCAGCTTCCGTCGCGAAACCGGCATGAGTTTCGCGATGTGGCGGCAACAGGTACGCCTGATGGACGCACTCTCGCGCCTGGCGACCGGCCATTCAGTCACCGCGACCGCACTCGATGTCGGCTACAACAGCCCGAGCGCGTTCACCGCTATGTTCCGCCGTACCTTCGGTGTGTCGCCGACACATTATCTGACCGACGAGCCGGCGCAAGTGCTGACGGCTGTCCCCTGATTTGGTCTGCTCGCCGTTCTTTGCTCGTCGTGCCGGCGCAGGCGGACCTGCGTGGGAAGAAGCCGCGCGTAATCCAGTGCCCCGTAGCTCGTCATTCCCACGCAGGCGGAAATCCAGTTTTACTCTTTTTGCAAAGCAAAAGCTTTCACTCGCCTGCGGCGAGCGAGTTACTTTTGCCATTGCGCAAAAGTAACCAAAAAGCTAGGCGCCCGACGCGGTGTTCTGATTCGCATCGTGCGAATCAGAATGCCCTGCGCTTCTCGACTGCGTCGGGGTTCGCTTGATGTACATCCGTGTACATTCGCTCACGCGCACGCGTCCGGCAACTGCTCCTGCGTTGCTCTACCTCCGGCATCCATGCCGTCGCCTGCGTGCGCCCCTGCGGGCATTAACCGCCGCAGCCTGCGATGCTCGGCACCGCGAAGGCCACCGGTTATTCCACGAACCCGTCCATCCATGGACTGCGCTTATATGCGATGTACTGCACCCGCTTTTGCTGTTGATCCGGGTCCCCCTTTGCCGCGGCGAGGGCACGCAGGAAAAGTCCGTGAGGATGACGCGCAGGATGCGCGTCAGTTCGCGAACGTATAGGGACGTACGTCAAGCGAACCCCTGCGTGACCTTGCGCACTCGCAGGGCTTCACCCTGCGAGCGCGGCATCGGGGGTGCATTTCTTTTGGTTACTTTTCTTTGGGCACACAAAGAAAAGTGACCCGCTCGCCGCAGGCACTGGATACCGGCCTTCGCCGGTATGACGAGCAAAAGATGGATTCCCGCCTGCGCGGGAATGACGCGCGGACGACAACACCATCCCCACCCAACCCTCCCCTTGAAGGGGAGGGCTACGCACGGCTTTCGCTGGAATGACGAGCAAAAGCCCACCGATGAGAGATTGGCCCGCCCACGACAACGAAAGTCCCCGGGACAAAAGCGCCAAGCACCCATTGAGTCGAGATTGAGCGACAGTCCAACACTCCATCCCGACGAAGGCGGACGGAATGCGGTCGATCCTGCGCAACGCGCACAAATACCTCAGCCTCACCTTCGGCCTGCTGTGGATTTTGCAGGCAGCCACGGGGGTGATTCTGGTATTTCGTGGCGAACTCGACGATGCGCTGCTGCGCGGGCCGGCGCAGCCGCTGGCGCCTGCACAGTTCGGTGTCGAGGTGGCGAAGCTTGCGGACAAGGAAGCGACATCGAGGCTGACTTACATCATGGCCAGCGAAGGATCGCGCAATCGTTTCGACCTGTTGTTTACCGACAAGAACGAGCGCACGCGCACGCTGCGCGTCGACGGCACCGGCAGCGTGCTGCGCGAGCGTCCACTGGACTACGACTACCCCGCGCCGGGCCTGTTCCAGACCGCGCATGATTTCCATGAAACCTTGTTCGCCGGCGATCGTGGCAAATGGTTCCTGGGCTTGAGCGGTACTTTGTTGCTTTCCAATCTGCTGCTCGGTCTGAAGCTCGCCTGGCCTGCGCGCGGTCAAGCTTGGCGGCGTGTGCTGTTGCCGGGGACGACCGGTGCGTTCAGCGCAAATGTATACAAATGGCACCGCGCGCTCGGGTTGATGCTGGTTGTGCCCGCAATCGTCATCGTCAGCTGCGGCGTGCTGCAGGAATGGCCGCCGGATAGCTGGCTCGGCGTCGAAACGCCCGTGCCCAGGTCAGCCAACGCTGCGCAGACGAGCGTCTATCCACTGGGCGCAGCGCTCGCCACCGCGCTGGCGCGCTATCCGGACGCGAGCCTGGGACTGATCGAAATGCCGAGTGCGGACAATGCCTACTACAGAATTCGCCTGCGTCAGCCCGGCGAATTACGGCGCGTGTATGGCACGACGACGGTGTACGTCGATGCGCACGACGGCAGCGTGCTGCTCGACCGCGATGCCTTCAAATTGCCGCTCAATGAAAAAATCACCAACGCGTTCTATCCGATCCACACCGGCGAATTCGCCGGGCTGGCCGGGCGCGTGATGGTGTTCTGCAGCGGGCTCTCGCTGCTCACGATGGCCGCGCTCGGCGCGAGCATGTGGTGGACGCGGCGCGCGCGACAGCGACCGAGCAATTCCCTTCGCACCCAGACGGCACCCCGATGACAAACTCCCGTTTCTCGCCGCGCAGCGACAATGATGTCGCCCAACTGATCGCGCACCATCCGCTCGCGTGGGTCGTCTCGCACAACGGCAACGCGACGCCCCTGCCACTGCGCGTCGAGCGCAGCGACAATGGCCGCGTCCTCAGTCTCACCGGACATTTCGCGCGTGCCAATCCGCAAGTCGCGCAGCTGCAAGCCGATCCGCGCGCGCGTCTGTTGTTCATGGGTCCGCACGGTTACGTCTCGCCGTCGTGGTTCACGGATCGCACGCAGGCACCCACCTGGAACTATGCCTGCGCGAATCTCGATGTGCGCATCGAATTTCTCGACAACGCGCAGGATCTCGATCACATCGTGCGCGACCTCGTCGATGCGATGGAGGCCGGCCGGCCGCAGCGCTGGAGCGTCGACGACATGCACGCACGCTATGCACAGTTGTCGCAGCGGATCATTTCGTTTCGTGCGCAGGTGCTCGATATCCAGGCGAAGTTCAAGCTCGGCCAGGACGAGCGCAATGACGTCTATCCGGAAATCATTCGGGGCCTCGCGCAAGGCAGCAACCACGCGTTGATTGCACTGATGCAAATCTTCAATTCGCAGCGCAACGACAAAGGCGAAAAATCATGAACACCTCGCGCCTGTTCGCACGCAAGTCGGTCGAGGCGCTGCTGCTGGAAACCCGCGACAACGGCATGCGCAAGGTGCTCACGCCGCTGAATCTGGTTCTGCTCGGCGTCGGCTGCATCGTCGGCGCCGGCATCTACGTGATGATCGGTCCGGCTGCGGCAAACTATGCCGGACCCGGCGTGATGCTGTCGTTCCTGCTCGCCGGAACGGCTTGCGCGCTGACCGGCCTGTGTTATGCGGAACTTGCCGCCGCCGTTCCCGCCGCAGGTTCGTCGTACACCTATTGCTACGCGGCGATGGGCGAAGTGTATGCGTGGACGCTGGGCTGGTTGCTCATGCTCGAATACGGGCTGGCCGGTTCCGCGCTCGCGGTCGGTTTCTCCGGATATCTGGTGAGCCTGCTCGGCGATTTCGGCATACATCTGCCGGCCGCGATTTCGGCCTCGCTGCTGCAATCGACGAGCGTCGACGGACACACGTCATTCCGCGTCAGCGGAAATTTGAACCTCATCGCCGCCTCTGCGCTTGCGCTGATCGCGATCGTGTTGGTGCTCGGCGTATCCAAATCCGCATGGGTCAATACGCTGCTCGTTGCGATCAAGGTGGCCGTACTCGCTACCTTCGTCGCGATCGGCGTCGGTGCGGTCGATGCGCACAACTGGACTCCGTTCGTGCCGCCGAACGAAGGTGGTTTCACCTATGGCTGGCAGGGCGTGCTGCGCGCTTCGTCGATCCTGTTCTTCGCCTACCTCGGGTTTGAGACCGTGTCCACCGCTGGCGGCGAAACCGCGAATCCGCAGCGCGCGATGCCGATCGGCATACTCGGCGCGCTCGCCGTGAGCACGACGATCTACATCATCGTCGCCGCTGTGCTTACCGGCATCGTGCCGTTCCGTGAACTTGGCGTGCCCGACCCGATTGCCGTCGCCGTCGATCGCATCGGCCATCCAGGCTTTGCCGTGCTGATCAAGATCGGCGCGCTGACCGGATTGTCATCGGTCCTCCTCGTCAACGGCTACGGCCATTCGCGCATCTGTTTCGCGATGGCCCGGGACGGCTTGCTGCCGGGCGTATTCGGTCGCCTGCACACACGCTATCGCACGCCGTGGATCGGCTGCATCCTGGTCTGTGTCATCTCGGCCGTGCTCGCCGCGCTGTTTCCGATTTCGATCCTCGGCGATCTGGTCAGCATCGGTACGGGGCTGGCGTTCGTGATCGTGTGCCTGAGCCTGATGTGGCTGCGCACCGCGCGTCCGGACCTGCCGCGCCCATTCCGCGTACCGTTCGGCGGCTTCCACGTCGGCAAGGTCTGGATCGGCTACGTCCCGGTCGCGGCGATCGTGATGTGCATCGTGATGATTCTGCCGGTGGGACTGGACATCATCGCGCAGGCGCGCCGCGGCGACACCCTTCCGGCATCGATCCTCGGCGGCTACGCGATTCTCGGCGCTGCGATCTATATCCTGTACGGCATGCGGCGCAGCGTGCCCATCGCTGAAGTCACAGTCTGAGCGCGCGTTCGGCCATCGCCTCGATCCCGAAATGTCAGCGCTACCACAAATCCTTCGCCAGCCTTACGCCATCTTCGACGCCGCGATAGTAACGCCGCACGAATTCGAATTCGGAGTAGCCGAGCCGGCGATAGAAAGCCCGCGCCTGCGCATTCGACGAGCGCGCTTCGAGATAGACGACGCCGATGCCGGCGGTGAGTGCCGTTGCCTCCAGCCAGGCCATCAATGCGGCGCCGACGCCACGGCGCTGCCGCTGCGGCTGTACGGCGAGCAGGTGCAGGTGCGCCTCGTCGTCGAGGTATTTCATGATGCCGAAACCGACCAGCTCGCCGCGTTCGCAGGCGACCGCGACATTGGCCGCGCGGTCGTTGATGCTGCGCAGAACCTTGCCCGCATTCCAGCGCCAGCCGAGTCCGTGCTCGACGAAATCGCGCGACATCGCGGCGATGCGGTGCGCGTCCCTGGGCATGGCGAGACGGATTTCGCAATCGACGATCATGACCTAGCTTAGCTCGTACCGATCAGCCGCCGATACTTCGACATGTGCTTGATCGCCTCTTTCGGCTTTTCCAGTTGTTCGAACAGCAGGGCGAGATTGTAGTGACAGTCGGCGAAATCCGGATCGACGTCCAGCGCCGCCTTGTACGCAGCCGCAGCATCCGACTTGCGGTTCAGATCATCGAGCAGCGCGCCTAGATTGAACAGCAAGACGGCGTCGCTGCCGCCTGCATCGAGCGCATCGCGATACACGCGCTCGGCCTGCGCCAGACGTCCGGCTTCATGCAACAAGCGCCCGAGGTTGATACGCGCATCGACGTGTGCCGGATCCGCGGCGATCGCGCGCTCGTAGGCGCGTATCGCGGCTTCGAGGTCGTTCTGTTCCAGCGCGACCGCCTGATCGAACCAGTCGTCGCTTGGCGGCGGCTCTGCGGTCCGCTCAATGATGCTCAAGGAACCTTCGGCCGGATCGCCGTCGAAGGCGAGCAGGTATTGCCCCGACTCCGCCTGCCAGCGCTTGCCGCCTTCGCTGACCACGACGCGATCCGCGACCGCGCCGATGCGCATGCCGGACAAGGGCATGGTCTCGGGAAGATGACGGCGCAGTTCTTTCAGCGACTTGGTGATACGCCGATGCGGCACCTTGGCGGCAGCTAGCGCCTGCGCGGTACGCAGGACGATCAAATCCTGGAACGAAAACAGCCAGGCGTTGCGCGGTCCGCGCGCGGGCGACACGAATCCCGCAGCGATCAGGGCGCGGATCGTGCTGCGCGGCAGGCCAAGCAGTTTCTCGACGTCACGGACGCCGTACTGATGCATGATTTCGCCAGTCCGCGCGGCTATTTCTTGGCGCTCTTGCGCGTCCCGGCAGCGGTTGGTTCCGCGCGCTTCGGCGGCTTGCGTGCTTCGGTTTGCGCCTGCGGTTTGCTCGCCTTGGTCGACGCAGCGCCTTTCTTGCCGAGGCTCGCGCGCAGCGCTTCCATCAGGTCGATGATCTGGGCGCCGCCTTCGGGCACTTCGGCCATGGTGATTTCCTGGCCCTCGACTTTCTTCTGCACCGCGGCTTCGATGCGCGCGGCGACGTCGTCGGTGTACGCGCTCGGATCGAAGCGGTCGCTCGATTGCTGATCGATGAGCTGACGCGCGAGTTTGAGTTCGGCGTCGCGCACATCCATCGTCACCAGGTCGATGTCCTTGATCGAGCGCACTTCGTTCGCGTACAGCAGTTGTTGCATCACGAGTCCGTCCTGCACCGGCCGGATCATCACGATGTACTGCTTGCCGCGCGTCGCCCAGCGTCCGAGCGCGCAGCGCTTGGATTCGCGCAGCGCCTTGGCGAACAGCGCGTAGGGTTTGGCGCCGCCCTTGTCGGGCGCGAGGTAATAGGCCTTGTCGAAGTAGACCGGATCGATCGCCGAGATCGGCACGAACTCGCTGATGTCCGCGGCGTGCGTGCCGGTTTCCTCGAGCGCCTTCAATTCCTCGGGCGTGAACATCACGTACTGGTCCTTGGCAAATTCATAGCCCTTGACCATTTCATCGCGCGAAACGGGGATGTCTTCCTTCGCACACAGATACTGCTGCTTGAGGCGCGAGCCGCAAGTCTTGTGCAGCAGATTGAACGAGATCGTGCGGCTGGCCTCGGTCGCGGAATACAACTTCACCGGAATCGCCACCAATCCGAACGAGATGGTCAAACTTGCAATCGCGCGCGCAGCCATGATCTGTCTCCGACTTCAATCCGTATATTTTGAAAACCGTTCGCCCTGAGCGTAGGCGCGAATGCGCTGAAGTCGAAGGGCACCTGCACCAACGCTTCGACTTCGCTTGCTACGCAAGCTGCGCTCAGCGCGAACGGCTATTGCGGAAATTCAAGCAGTACTACATCTCGACATCTTTTACCTTTGCTTCGGTGCGTCAAGCCTTCTTTCCGGCCAGCGCCTTTTCCAAATTCTGCTTGTTTTTTAAGGCGTTGAGCCAACGATCTCCAGACTGAGTTAGCTTCTCTATCACATTTGTGAGGCGGAAGTCGAGTGGATGGGCCTTAGCCAGCTCCTCCCAGGTCAGCGGCATCGAGATCGGCGCACCCGGTTCACCGCGCGGCGAGTAGGCGACGTTCAGCGTTTTCCCGCGCACGTTCATGTTGTAGTCCATGAAGATCTTGCCGGTGCGCTTGGGCACGCTCCATTCCATGGTGATGTCCTTCGGATGTAACCGCATCAGGTGCCTGCCGACCAGTTCCGAGACGTGGCGCGCGGCGTCGAAATCGATCGTGCGTCGGATCGGCACGAACACATGCAGACCGGTCTTGCCCGAAGTCTTGACGATGGCGTCGAGCGACATGCTCTGCAACAACTCACGCAACCAGAACGCGACTTCCTTGCCCTTCTCGAACGCGACCGTGTTCAACTCCGGTTCGGCGCCCTTGGCTTCCTTGCCAGAATAGATATACGGATCGATATCGAAGACGACGTAGTCCGGATAGTTCAACACCGACGCTTCGAGCGACTCCAACGACGTCGCGTAGTCGGTGCTGCTCGATGCCGCATCGGACCCGAGTTGCGCACGCGAATGCCAGATATGGAATTCGAGCGTACCCGACTGCGCGAGCCACAACAATGTCGACAAAGTGTTGCACACCAGGTATTCGTGTCTCTCGTCCTTGTGACCCGAGAATACGGTGATGGTTTCGACGAAGTCCGGCCGCTCCTGCTCCCAATGTTTCTGGAAGAAGCGCTGTTTGGTGATGCCATCTGGCATGCGGATCATGGTCAACGGACGCGCGGCCAGATGCGGCAGCATGTACGGCGACACCTGCGCGAGATAGCGCAACAGATCGCGCTTGGTCAGCGCGGCCTGCCGCAGCGAAGGATCGGCGGGCCAGTAAACGCGATCGAGGTGGGTGAGCTTTATCTGATCCTTGCCGACGGCGAGCGTGAACGCGAGCTTCCTGTTTTCGAGCTGCGTCATGACATCGGCGATCGCGCCCGTCGCGCGCTTGGGCGCGGGTGCTGATGCGCTGGCACCGGCTTCCACGCGACGCACCGATTTCGCATCGAGATCGTCGCGCAGACGTAGAAAAATCGGCGCACGCAGCGAACCGTCGTCCGTCCAACTCTGGAAATTGACTTCCACCACCGTGGTCGGTTCGACCCAGGTCACCGGACCGTTGGTCTCGGGCTTCTCCGCAAACGGACAGGTTTTTCGCTTCAGCGGATCGAGCTTCGCCTTGACCTGCTTCAGCGTCTTGTCGGTGAAACCCGAGCCGACATGCGAGGCGTAGCGCAGTTTTTTCCTGTCCCAATAGCCGAGCAGCAACGCGCCGAGCGCGGCGCGCGAGCCCGTGCCTGTCGTATAGCCCCCGACGACGAAATCGCCGGTCTGCGTCGGCTTGATTTTCAGCCATGCCGCGGAACGTTTGCCGGCTTCGTAGCGGCTGTCCTTGCGCTTGCCGATCACGCCTTCGAATCCGCTCGCGAGCGCCGCCGCGTTCAACTCATTCCCATCCGCCGATGCATGCACCAGCTGCACGTGTTGCGAGGGCAACAGGCACTGCGCGAGATAACGCCGCCGGTCGCCATAGCGCGCAGCGCGCAAATCGATGCCGGCGAAATACAACAGGTCGAAAGCGTAGAACATCACCGGCGTGCTCGATTCGACCGCCGCGATTTCGCGTTCGGTCTTCAATTGCACGCGATTCTGCAACGCGTTGAAGGACGGCTTGCCGGCGGCATCGAACGCGACAATCTCGCCGTCGAGAATCATGCCATCGACGGACTGCTTCGCGAGTTCATCGACGAGCTTGGGAAACGCGCGCGTCAAATCCAGCCCGTTGCGCGAACGCAGCTTGACGCCCTTCGCATCGATGAAGGCGAGCACGCGATAGCCGTCGAGCTTGGGCTCCCACATCCAGTCGGCATGATTGAACGCGGACTCGCCGGTTTCGGCCTGCATCGGCGCAAGCTTGGTCGGCATCGCGACGACATCGCCCGCGGGAACGAGTTGCGCGGCCGGAATGCGATGCGCGGGCACGATCTTGAGATCCTCGACCGCCGCGCCGGAAAGTACCGAGCGGTTCTGCGCGGTGACATCATCCGTGCTGACGAAGCGGTCCTTGTGCTTGATCAGCAGCCAGGTCTTCGCATCCTTGGTGCGCACCAGCGCAAACGAGCCTTTGAGTTTTTCTCCGCGCAATAGAAAGCTGAGCTTGCCCTTGGCGATACCTTCGCGAACTTCCTTTTCCGCACGTGCGCGATCGTGGAACCAGGTGCCGCCTTCGTCGGGTGAATAAACGCCGCAGTCCCAGACGATCACCTCGCCCGCGCCGTACTGCTTCGGCGGAATCACGCCCTCGAACGAGCCATAGTCGTACGGATGATCCTCGACATGCACAGCGAGACGCTTTTCGTTACGATCGACCGACGGACCCTTGGGTACAGCCCAGGACTTGAGCACGCCATCGCATTCGAGGCGGAAGTCGTAATGCAGGCGGCGCGCGGAATGCTGTTGCACGACAAAGAGCAACGGCCCGCCTTGCGCTTCCGCCACGGTCGGCGCCGGCTCGGGCGTGACTTCGAAGGTCCGCTTGGCGGAATATTCGCTGAGCTTGCCTTTGGCCATACTGGATTCTAAGAGCAAACCAGCAGGAGCGAACCGATGTCGACTGCAAAACTCTTCGCCGGTGCGAGCGGATATTCATTCAAGGAATGGAAAGGGAATTTCTATCCGGACAAGATCAAGCCGGAGGCGATGCTGGCGTGGTACGCCGAGCGTCTGCCGACGGTCGAGATCAACAACACGTTCTATCAGATGCCCAGGGTGGCGGTACTGGAAAACTGGGCCGCTTCGACGCCGCCGGGATTCCGCTTCGCGATCAAGGCCTCGCGCCGGATCACACACGATGGTCGGCTCAAGGCGGACACGACGGCCGATTCGGTCGATTTTCTCTACCGCAACCTGACCGCACTCGGCGACAAGCGCGGTCCCGTGCTGTTCCAGTTGCCACCATTCCTGAAAAAGGATCTGCCGCGCCTCACGGAATTTCTGCAGCTGCTGCCCGAAGGTCATCAAGCCGCGTTCGAATTCCGCAATGACAGCTGGTTTGCCGACGATGTCTACGCCGCGCTGCGCGACGCCGGCGCCGCGCTGTGCCTGTCGGAGCGCGAGGACAACGCGCCGCCGCCATTGATCGAGACGGCATCGTGGGGCTACGTGCGGCTGCGCCTCGAGGAATATTCGGACGACGATTTCAAGCGCTGGGTCGATCGACTCAAGGCCACGGACTGGGATTCGATCCACGCGTATTTCATGCACGAGCCGACGGCGCCGCCGTATGCGCTGGCATTGCAGCGGATGTGGTCGGAATAGCGATGGTTGCGTCGACCCCACAACCAGTAACCATCAAAGTCGACGACGCGCAACGCGTCTCCGGTCTGCTGCAAGTTCCCGCCAACGCGTACGCCTGTTATGTGCTCGCGCACGGCGCCGGCGCAGGCATGGCACACCCATTCATGCAGAACATCGCCGACGCACTCGCCGAGCATGGTGTCGCGACTTTGCGCTATCAATTTCCCTATATGGAGAAGGGGTCGAAACGACCCGACTCGCCGAAACTCGCGCAAGCCGCCGTGCGCGCTGCGGTGACGGAGGCGGCGCGACTCCTCCCGGAACTTCCCACTGTGGCAGGCGGAAAATCGTTTGGCGGTCGCATGACGTCGCAAGCGCAGGCCGCATCGCCACTGACAAAAGTACGCGGCCTGATATTCCTGGGATTCCCATTGCATCCCGCCGGCCATCCATCGGACGAACGCGCAAAGCATCTGACTGATGTGCAAATTCCGATGCTGTTCCTGCAAGGCACGCGCGACGAACTCGCGGATTTGCGGTTGATACAAGCGCTAGCCGAACGCCTCGGCGCGCGTGCGACCCTTGAACAGTATGCCGACGCCGATCATTCGTTTCATGTGCCGAAACGCAGCGGACGCACCGACGCGCAGGTGATCGTCAGCTTGGCGGGTGCCCTGGCGGGCTGGCTTGGAAAGATAGTCAACCAGTGACCTGAGGCGAGGCGATCCAACCGGCAGCTCTCGACCCAAAACAGTCTTGCGCCTGAAGCGCAGAAACGTTCAAACGGCACTCAAGAGTTGTGCCCCGCCTTGCGATCGACCACTTCTACGGCTACCAGGCCCCGATCGAATCGGCGCTCTGGACCACCCACAAGAAGTATCCATGCGCTGCGCAGATCCGGCTTCCGGGCACCACCGCATTGGCGATCAGAGGATAGTGTCAACAGGCACGCATGATGTTGTCCGATTGCGTCGATGTCGATCAGGCCTGGAGCAGGAATTTGCTGGAGAACCAGCGCTCGACGCCACTGAGCGGATCAATGAACGACAGCCGCTTTGCCAGCAATTGCAACGGCGTCGAGTAATCGCCTGCCGCGCGGTGGACCAGTGACGGATACATCCCATCGTTGGCGATCGGCGCCCCCAGCGCGGCCATGTGCACGCGCAACTGGTGCTTGCGGCCGGTGATTGGCGTCAATGCATAACGCCAGGTCCCATTGCTGCGCGCGATGACGTCGACCCGGGTTTCGCTGTTCGCCGGTCCGGCGATCTCCTGCACGCGGAAAAACGGCTCGCCGGCGACCATCCGGCTGGAACGTGTGCATGGAAATTCGACGTCCGGCAACGCCGGTGCAATCGCCTCGTAGCTTTTTTCGATTCGTCGCTCGCGAAACAGCGCCTGGTAACGTGCGCGGCTGTGCGGGTTGGCCGAGAACAACACCAATCCGGCGGTGTCGCGATCGATCCGGTGCAGTGGTACGAGTTCGTGGTTTCCGGTGCGACGGATCAAACGGCCCAGCAAGGTTTCATGCACATGCGAACCGGACGGAGTGACCGGCAGGAAATGCGGCTTGTCGACCACCATCAAGTCGCCGTCCTCGTGCAGCACGACCTCCTGGAATGGAATCGGTAGTTCGTCGGAGACTTCACGGTAGTAATGCACTTCGAGCCCGACCCGATACGGCGTCTCCGGCGTCAACCATTGTCCGTCGACATCCACGACGCGCCCTCGCGCCATTCGCTCAAGCCATTGCGGGCGAGCAATCGCCGGGAAGCGCTCGCACAGGCAATCCAGCACCGTCGGCCACGCTCCCGGCGGCAATTGCAGCGTGCTGGCAGCGAGTCCATCGATGTTGGGGGGACGTTTGCGCATGCCGGCAGTGTGCCAGTCACGGGCCGGAGCGCGTTACACGGCCAGTCCGGCATCGCCTTCCACGACCGTCTGGCGCATCCGTGGCCGTTCGCCTGCGCGCCAGAGCGGTACCTCGTGGCGGACGCGATACCGCAGGGGCCCGCCGTCCACGCCGGGGCTCCGCTCGATCGGCCGCGGAATGCACACGAACTCGGTCACCATCGTGTGGGCGTCGACGCGCACGGTAGCGTAGCCATGTCCGCCCACGTCGACGAAGGTCAGATGCGGGGCCAATTCCGGATTGCTCACCGCGTGCGCCTTTTCCAGTGAACCGCTGCTGGCGAATTCCAGCGCAGAGCGCACGCCATGGCGCAACAGCAGGTTTTCGGTGCACTGCGGTGGTCCGCCATTGATATTGGCAACGTACAGCGGCCGCAAGGGATTGTCCTTTTTCAGGCTGTGCTCGTTGGCTTCGGCCGAGCCTACCGAAGTGATCGAGCCGCCCACGAAGGTAACGCCCACGGGCTCGAACGCAGCGGGGGGCAACGACTTGGCCGCGTATCCTGCCCAGAAGCTGTGGCGATCGCCGGCGACTATGGCAAAACCGGTGATGCCGGCATCGCGCACGGCATCGAAAATCTCGGCGCGCTCGTGGTACATGCTACCCCAGTCGTGGGTGTCCGGGAGGCCATAGCCTGAGTCGTTCCATTTGCCCAGCGCGGCCGGGAGATACTGCAGATCGACACGCTGGTCGGGAGTGCCTAATGTATTTCCCCAGATTTTCCAGGTAGCTTTTGCGTTGCGCAGGCGTTCGAGAAACCATTTTTTCTGCTTGGCACCCAGCATCGACTGCGGTGCGTCGGCAGCGCGGTAATTGACGACGCTCTTGTCGCCGAAGGACAGCTTCGCCGGCGGATGGCCGTTCGCATAGTCGCGACCAGCGTCGAGTTGCGCCCACAATTCCTCGGGGACGAAGCCGAGCTTGTCGCCTTCGAACAGCGGGTTGATTTCGTCGTGGTTGCCGGGATCGCGCGAGCGGTAGCTGCGCTGGTCTGTGATGATGAGGTCGATGTGCCGGCCCCAGCGCAAGGCTCGATAGCCGATAAGGCTCTCGATCGCGGCGAGATTGTTGGGCTCCGTTCCGAGGCCCGTGTCGTCGAAATCCTTGATCAGCGTATCGACCACGTGCGGCGCCTTGAACGTGTCCAGGTTCGAGCCCGGCGGCAACACGCGCGCAGGTTGGTATTCGAACCAGGCTTGGTTCGCCGCAACCTTCAGCGTCTGCGCGGGCACCCAGCCTTCGGTGCCGGCGAATTCCTGGATCGACTGCCAGCCGTTCCAGGAGAATTCGTGGTTGTCCCAGATCGCCACGAACGGCCAGCGCGCGCGCGCATCCTGCAACTCCGGGTCCTGCAGGTAGGCGTGGTAGGCGACGCGATAGTCCTCCAGCGAGTCCGGCACCCAGAAGCGGTTCTTGGCGACCACCTTTCCTTTCGGGTACTTGATCGGGAACGTGACGAGGCGGTCGAAGTCATGACCGTTCTTGACCTGGTCGGGGTACGCCACGACTTCATAGATGAAGTCGCCAAGGTGCAGCACGAAACCGAGTCGTTCCTCCGGTGCGGCGCGCTCGTCTTCCCAGATCATGCGCCGATAGGCATTCAGATAACCTATGCAGATATCCTGACAACTGACGAACGCGAAGCGCGTCGGCCGCGGATCATCTGGGTTCGGCGCCGTCAGCGTGCGGCCGATCCGGCTGCCGTTGCCATCGTCGTCCACGAAGCGGTACCAGTATTCGCGCGCCGCCTGCAGGTGGCCGACTAGCACGCGGCAGGTCCAGTCCGCCGCCGCCTGCACCGGCGCCGTCGTGGTCGCGATTACTCGCGTGAACGCCGGATCCTCCGCCACTTCGACCAGCAGCATCGCGCGCTCGCGGCCATCGGCATAGGGGCGCCGTGTCCACAGCAGGACGCTATGCTCATCGGGATCGCCCGAAGCCACACCCTGCGGATACAGGTCGCGACGCTCGCGCCAACCACTCGATGAAGTTCGTACGGGCACGCAGCCCACGGCCAGGGTCGCGCCCAGCGCGGTGGCCAGTTTCAGGAATTCGCGGCGGTCTATGATCGGCATGACAGTCCCCGTACGTCGAGCGATGATCAATGCGCGACAACGCTAGACCCGATCAGGCGCCAATGAGCGTGCTGGAAGTACCGAGCTGAAGCCGGAGCGGACTACGCCGACTTCGATCCGTCCCTCGCAACCGCCAACAAATCCATCCCCACCGCTTCCGCAAGCCGGATGCCATCCACGGCCGCTGACAGAATGCCCCCTGCATACCCCGCGCCCTCTCCGCCGGGATACAGGCCGCAGGTGTTGATGCTTTGATAGGTGTCGTTGCGCCGGATGCACACGGGCGAGGACGTTCGGGTTTCGACCGCAGTCAGGATGGCGTCGGGCATGGCGAAGCCGGCGATCTGCTTGTTGAATTCCGGGATCGCTTCGCGGATTGCCGCGACGGCGAACGGCGGCAGGATCTGGCTCAAGTCGCCGAGGCGCACGCCTGGCTTGTACGAGGGGGTCACGCTGCCCAATGCGGTGGAGGCGCGGCCGCTCAGGAAATCGCCGACCAGTTGCGCGGGCGCTTCGTAGGTTGCGCCGCCGTCCGCAAATGCCTGCGCTTCCAGTCGGCGCTGCAACGCGATGCCGGCCAGCGGGTGCCCGGGGTAGTCGCGGTCGGGATCGATGCCGACCACGATCGCCGCGTTCGCGTTGCGTTCGTTGCGCGAGTACTGGCTCATGCCGTTGGTGACGACGCAGCCCGCCTCCGAGGTGGCCGCCACCACCGTGCCGCCCGGGCACATGCAGAAGCTGTAGACGCTGCGGCCATTGCGGCAGTGGTGCACCAGCTTGTAGTCGGCCGCGCCCAGGATCGGGTGGCCCGCGAAGTTTCCGAATCGCGCCTGGTCGATGACCGATTGCGGGTGTTCGATGCGGAAACCGATCGAAAATGGTTTTGCTTCGATGGTCACACCCGCATCGAACAGCATCTGGAAGGTGTCGCGCGCGCTGTGCCCAACGGCCAGAACGATGTAGCGGCTGGCTAACGTAAGGCCCGAGGCGAGTGTGACGCCGGTGGCCTGTCCTTCGGCGATGAGCAGGTGTTCGACGCGGCTACCAAACCGGACCTCGCCGCCGAGCGCGATGATCTCGGCGCGCATTTTCTCCACCATTGTCACCAGCTTGAAGGTGCCGATGTGCGGCTTGCTCACGAACAGGATTTCCTCCGGCGCGCCCGCCTTCGTGAATTCGGTGAGTACCTTGCGGCCGTAATGGAAGCGGTCCTTGATCTGGCTGTAGAGCTTTCCGTCGGAGAACGTGCCCGCGCCACCTTCGCCGAACTGCACGTTGCTCTCGGTGTCGAGCGTGTTCTTGCGCCACAGACCCCACGTGTCCTGCGTGCGCGTGCGCACGTCCTGGCCGCGCTCAAGCACAAGCGGTTTAAGGCCCATCTGCGCCAGCACCAGCGCGGCGAAGAGTCCGCAGGGCCCGAAGCCGATGACGAGGGGGCGCTGTTGCCCGACATCGGGAAACGAAGCGTCGGCCTTGCCGACGAAGCGATACGTGGTGTCCGGGCACGGCATCACCGTTTTCGAGCCGGCAAACCGCGCCAGCAACTCCTGCTCGACGATCGCCGTGGCCACGACGACATCAACGTTATAGATCAACTGGATCGCGGACTTCTTCCGTGCGTCGTACGCGCGCCGGACCACTTGCAGGCCGCGCAGGTCGTGCTCTGGAATACCTAGCGCGACCAGCACCGCATTGCTCAGGTCGGCGTCGCCGTGGTCCAGCGGCAGCTTGATGTCGTTGATCCGCAGGGCCATTGCGTCAGTGTGCTGGCGAGTTGGCCGCAATTCTAGTCGCAAGAAAAGGGGCCAGAGTGATTTTCCGATTCAAACGGTAGTGTGAGCGGCTCACGATTGCAGTTGCCCGAATGACAGCTTTTCGGAAAGGAGTTGCGACCATTGTGGGGCTAGCGGTCCATCCATTGTCGGCCGCGCCCTCTCCTTGGCTAGGGTAGATGTTATTGCAATTCGATAAATAGATTGCCGAATATCAATAAATATGATATTGTTTATCGATATTCCAGCGTGAAGGGCCCAATGATGTCCCATCCTTCATCCACCGCGCTGCCGATCGCCTACGTCGGCCTGCACATCCTGATCGTCTTGAACTGGATCTACGGCGCAATTGTCCTCGCGATCCTCGTGGCGATGTTTACAGCCGAACAATGGACGATGACGGCTCTCGGCATTCCACCCTCGGCGCAATCCGGTCCGCTGATCATGGGCATGCGCGCGATTGCAGCGCTTGGGCTCGTTGCCGTCCCGCTGAATCTCGCAGTGCTCAAGCGGCTGGTGGCAATGGTCCAAACGGTTCGCGCCGGCGATCCCTTCGTCGCCGCGAATGCATACCGCCTGCAGACGATCGCTTGGTGTTTACTCGGGCAGCAGATGCTCAGCCTCGTCATCGGGCTTATCGGCAAATACGTGTCGACGCCCGGACACCCGCTTCATCTCGATGCCGGCTTTTCGCCCAGCGGCTGGCTGGCGGTCATCCTGATCTTCGTCCTCGCGCGTGTCTTCGCCGAAGGCACGCGGATGCGTGAAGACCTTGAAGGGACGGTGTGACATGACCATCGCCGTCAAGCTCGACGAGCTGCTCCACGAGCGGCGCATGACCCTGACCGAGCTGGCAGAGCGCATCGACATCACGCTTGCCAACCTCTCAATCCTCAAAACCGGCAAAGCCCGCGCCATCCGCTTCTCGACGCTCGAAGCGATCTGCGGTGCGCTCGGCTGCCAACCCGGTGACATTCTGGAATTCGTCCCGGAATCCATCTCTGACTCCGAACAACTTCGCAAAGCTTCTTAGCAAAGGAATTCACTGTGATTGCGACTACTCACAACGCCGCAACGAACGAAACCCAGCAGGCGAACGTCGCCCAAGAGGTTTCGCTGGCCCGCATCTATGTTCTGCGCGCGACCTATCTGCTGCTCGTGATCGGGCTCGGCGGGATGATCGTGCCCGACGTGGTAAGCCACCCGGTGATCAGCCGGGGTGTCATCCCGAGCCTGCTCGGCGCCGTGTGGGTGCTGGCGTTCGTCGGCCTCAAATACCCTCTCGAGATGCTTCCGCTGCTAATGTTCGAGTTCGCGTGGAAGTCCATCTGGACGGTGGCTTACGGCTTGCCGCAATGGTCCGCCGGCCAATTGCCACCGACCTTCGCCGAGGATTCCTTCAACATCGGCCTTGGCGTCATCCTTATGCCGCTGGTGATTCCGTGGGGCTACGTTTACCGTCACTATGTAAAGCAGTCAGGCGCGCGTTGGCGCTGATCGGCGCACGTCCGCTCCTGGCCGATCTGAGACGTTCGCCGAATGGCGAGGCCCGACTCGAAGCCGTCAGTGGCGAACGTCAGTTTTTGGGAAGATTGAACATTGCCAGTGAGGGCCGCAGCAGCCACGCAAGGGGCGATCTGCGCCGGCGTCGCCTGCTGCTCCACTAACTAACGCAGCCCTTTCTTGCTACGTGTCGCGCGCGATGATTTGACGGAATCAAGGCGCGCGTGTGCATCTCGTTTTCCGATGCCACGCATCGCTATGATCGCAGCCAGCTGCTCCCGCCGTGGCACAGCCTTCTTGGTTTCCCAGTTGTAGATCGATTGCTCGCTGACGCCCAGCAGAGCGGCGAGTTGCGCTGCGGACAATCCCAGCCGCGCGCGCAACGAGCGCAACCCCTTCGCCACGAATCTGACGGGCCGATTAGGCAGCGCGAGAGATTGACTGTTGCTCGGGATCTTCGTCCGCTTCTCCAAGAAGGCGGCGTTTCTCCGCAGCGCACTCACCTGACGCTTCAGCGCGGCGATATCGCGCCTATAAGAAGCTGACACCTTCTTTACGCCTGCCACCTCCTTGCGAACTTCCCGTCTACAAAGTCGCGAGATTTCTGCCCTCAGGAGCGCGCCGATATTGGGCATATTCGTAGTCCTCAATCAGGCGGCTGCGTCTTTGAGCTTCTTCAGCGGACGCACCTTTACCCTGACCGAGGCCGGCTTGGCTGCGAACCATTGCTCCTGCTTGGTAAATGGGTTGATGCCCTGGCGCTTGGGCTTGGCCGGAATGTTGGCAACCGTGATCTTCAGCAGGCCCGGCAGGATAAACGTGCGTGCGCCGTTCTTATTGATCGAGCCGATCACTGCACCTTCGAGCGCAGCTAGTACGTCGCGAACGTCCTTGGCCATCACGCCACACGCACCTGTGATGTATTCGACCAATCCGGACTTGCCAAGGACTTGTTTGATCGGCTTGTTTGCAGCGGACTTCGAAACGGCTTTCGACGCTGCTTTCTTGACAACTTTCTTGGTAGCCATGTCTTCTCCTGGTTGGTGTTTGAATGGACAAATTACTATAAACCATGCGGCCGCGCGAATGTACGGCAGATCGCGTGCAACGCCAAGCAGTATGCATCGTGAGGACGAACCCGCGCTTTCGACTGTGGATTCAATCGGTGGATGCAACACACTAACTGCTTAAGCAGGAGGAGTGTTGCCAATGAAGCAAAGGCCCCGAATCTACTACACGGAGAGCCAGCGAGCCGTGATGTGGGATCGCTGGCAGAAGGGCGAATCTCTTCA
>NZ_DATBQK010000063.1:0-16600 GCF_036560865.1 Rudaea sp. | reverse complement strand
TGCCAGCCTTGTCCTTGTCGCCTGCGCGATGCAAAGGCCGGATCATCAGGCTGCGCCGGCGGCCGGCACGCGCACGCGGATCGGCATTCTGGAAACGACCGACATCCATTCCAACATCATGAGCTACGACTACTTCAAGCTCGCCGAGGACCGCAACCTCGGTTTCGAGCGCGCAGCCGAGTTGATCCGCACGGCGCGCAAGGAATTCGAAAACAGCCTGACCTTCGATGCAGGCGATACGATCCAGGGCACGGCACTGGCCGACTGGCAGGCGCAGGTCAAACCGCTGCCTTGCGATCAGGAACTGGCCATCTACAAGGCGATGGACGCGGTCGGCTACGACGCCGGCACGATCGGCAATCACGAATTCAATTACGGTCTACCCTTTCTTAGCCAGGTCACCGGCACTGCTTTCAATATCACTGGCGTTCCGGTGGAAAAATGCAAGGGTCCGCATTTCCCGCTGGTGCTGTCGAATGTATTCAGCGTCAAGGACGGCAAGCCGCTGTACGCGCCATGGCGCGTGCTGACGCGCACGTTTCATGCGAACGCAGCCGACGGCAGTGCACGTGATGTGACGCTGCGCATCGGCCTGCTCGGCTTCACGCCCACCGGCATCATGGAGTGGGACAAGCGCAACCTCGACGGCAAGGTCACGGTCATGGGTGTGGTCGAAGCGGCACAGAAATATCTGCCGGAATTGCACAAGGCCGGCGTCGATCTCGTGATCGCGATCGTGCACGGCGGCATCGACACCTCGCCATATTCGGCGAAAACCGAGAATGCCGGCTGGCACCTCGCCGGCGTGCCGGGCATCGACGCGATCCTGCTCGGCCATTCGCACCAGATCTTTCCGAGTCCGGGCGATGCTAAAGCGCGTTACGCGCATCTGCCGGAAGTCGACAACGAGCGCGGCTTCATCCGCGGTGTGCCCGCGGTCATGGGCAACTACTACGGCAAGAACATCGGGCTGATCGATCTGTCACTGGTGTATCAGGACGGCCGCTGGCAGATCGATCGCGCGGCCACGCACGCCGAGGTGCGCTCGGTCAAGAACGCCGATGGCAGCTATGTCGATGTCGATGCGGCGATCGCGCCGCTGGTCAAGCCCGAGCACGAAGGCACGATCGCCTACGTCAAGACGCCGATCGGCAGTAGCGATTTCGAGATGAGCACCTATTTCGTCGCCGCCGGCGACACCTCCGCACTGCAGATCGTCGACACGGCGGAACGCGAATATGTGGAGAAGTATATAAAAGCCAATCTGCCGCAATTCGCGGACGTGCCCGTGCTCGCGGCCGCCTCGCCGTTCAAGGCCGGCTTCGGCGGCCCACTCGACTACACCGACGTCAAGGCCGGACGGCTCGCTATCGCCAATGCCGCCGACCTGTATCTCTATCCGAACACCGTCACGGCAGTGAAGATCGACGGCGCCGGCATCAAGGCATGGCTGGAAAAATCTGCAAGCTGGTTCCAGCGCATCGACCCCACGAAATCCGAAGCGCAGGAGTTGATCAACACGCGGGTTCCGACCTATACCTTCGACGTGATCCAGGGCGGCTTGACCTATGCCATCGACGTTACCCAGCCCGTCGGGCAGCGGATCGGCGATCTGCGCTATCGCGATCGGCCCTTGAGCGACGCGCAGCCGTTTATCGTGGTGACGAACAATTATCGCGCGAGCGGCGGCGAACATTTCCCCGGACTCGATGGCAGCAATATCGTGATCTCGGCGCCCGATGCGAACCGCGACGTGCTGATCGCCGCGATCCGCGACGCGCGCGAAATCACGCGCGCTCGCTTCGGCAACGATCACAATTGGCACTTCGCACACGTGAAAACCGCGGGCCCCGTGGTCTTCACCTCGGCGGCCGGCAAACTCGATCTCGCCCGCGCCGCGGGCCTTGAGAATGTCACATTGTGGAAGGACAACGGCGACGGTTCGGCGGTCTACTCACTCGACTTGTCGCGCTGACGCGCACTGTCTGCGCCTGGGTTCATCTTCGTTCGTTATACCGCTTAATCCGCTCGTCATTCCAGCGGAAGCTGGAATCCATCGTGACCTTGCTTTGCTTGTCGGAAAGCACGAGCTTTCACTCGCCTGCGGCGAGCAAGTTACTTTTGCCATTGCGCAAAAGTAACCAAAAGGCTAGGCGCCCGACGCGGTGTTTCGCTGCGCATCGTGCGCAGCGAAATCCCCTGTGCTTCTCGGCTGCGGCGGGGCTCGCTTGATGTACATCCGTGTACATTCGCTCACGCGCGCGCATCCGGCAACTGCTCCTGCGTTGCTCTACCTCCGGCATCCATGCCGTCGCGTGCGCGCGCCCCTGCGGGCAGTTTCCGCCGCCGCCTGCGATGCTCGGCACCGCGAAGGCCGCCGGTTATTCCACGAACCCGTCCATCCCTGGACTACGTTGTCTGGTTGCGGTGTGCCTACAGCTTTGCTGTTGATCCGGGTCCCCCTTTGCCGCGGCGAGGGCACGGCGGAATCGTCCGTGAGGAGGGCGCGCACGACGTGCGCCCGTTCGCGAATGGACATGGATGTCCATCAAGCGAACCCCGTCGTGACCTCGCGCACTCGCAGGGCGAAGCCCGTAGAGCGCGGCATCGGGGGCGGCCTCTCTTTGGTTACTTTCTCTTGGCTGGTGAAGAGAAAGTGACCCGCTCGCCGCAGGCGAGTGGAAGCCGTTGCTTCCGGAAGAACCAAAAAGCGAGGAGCTGGATTCCCGCCTGCGCGGGAATGACGAGCTAGGGCAAAGGCACTGGATTCCCGTGTTCGCGGGAATCACGAGCGGAGATGGACGCCTGCATGCGCCGGTATAACGAGTGAGTGACACAAGCGCCCGCGGCCAGCGATACAATTGCGCAAACCCATGCGCGTGGACAGCGTAATGATCGACAACAATTTCAGCGCGGAGCCGGTCGACTGGTCGAACCCGCGTCAGCGCGACGCGTGCCGCGCGGTGCGCGAGGAAGTGTTCGTCGTTGAGCAACGGGTGCCGCAGACCGAAGAATGGGATGAACTCGATGCGGTCTCGCAGCATGTGGTCGCGCGCGACCTCGACGGCCAGACGATCGGCACCGGACGCCTGGCGCCGCCGCAAGCGGATGCGCCGCCACGCATCGGCCGCATGGCGGTACTCAAGAGCTGGCGCGGCCGCCACGTCGGCGAGGCGATCCTGCATGCACTGATCGATCGCGCACGCACGTTGGGCTACCTCAGCCTCGAGTTGCATGCGCAGTCGCATGCGCTGGCGTTCTATGCGCGCTTCGGTTTCACGGCGTACGGCGAGGAATTCTTCGAGTGCGAGATCGCGCACCGGCACATGCGCCGCGAACTCGAACCACTGCGTGGGCCGGACCGCAACACGCCGGTGCGCGGTGTCGCAATCGCCTCGCGCGAACAGGCGGCGGCGGCGATGCTGGCCCTGATTCAAGCGGCAAAATGCGAACTGCGTCTGTATACGCGCGACCTCGATCCCGCATTGCTCGACAACGAAGCCGCGCTCGCGGCGCTCAAACGTCTCGCGCTGGCCGCGCACGGCACCGGTATTCGCATACTCGTGCTCGACCCGCAGACCGTCCTGCAGCGCGGGCAGCGTCTGGTCGCGCTCGCGCGCAGGCTGAGCAGCGGCATCGCCCTGCGCACGCCGGGCGCGGAGGATCGCGACTATGCCGGCGCGTTCTGCCTCAACGATGTCAACGGTTATCTGTTTCGGCCGTCGGCGGAGCGTTACGAAGGCGATGCGGCGGCATACGGACCCGGGCGCCACGTGCAGTTGCAGGAGTACTTCAATCAGGTCTGGGAACGTGCCGAACCCTGCGAGGAAGCGCGCCGGATCGACCTGTGACATGCGTCTTGGTATGGGCTACGCCGGCATGTGACAAAGTGTCACTCGCGGGCGCGTTCGGCGTATAATTCGCGGCCGCGATCCGCTGCCCGTTTCGATAGGGCGATCGGTCGAATCGCACCTGTTTTCCCCCGGTCCGGTATGCCAGCGTGAGCGCCAACCTACTCCAGCAATTCGCCGAATCCTCGCAGCTTTCCGGCGGCAATGCCGCCTTTGTCGAAGACCTGTACGAAAGCTATCTGCGCGATCCCACATCGGTCGCCGCGGAGTGGAAAAAATACTTCGACACGTTCAAGGGCCGCGAAGCGGGCGACGTTCCGCACAGCGACGCGATCATCCGTATCGAGCGCGCACAGAAGCTGAACGGTCACGCAGCTCTCAACGGTAGCGCGGCGCTGACCGGACCCGATCCGCAGGGTCAGAAACAGGCCGGCGTTTCCAAACTCGTGACCGCCTATCGTTCGCGCGGCCACCTCGCCGCCAAGCTCGATCCGTTGAACATGGAAGGAACCTTTCCCGAGGCGGACCTGCGCGCGATCGGGCTACTGCCGCGCCCGGGCGCTCCCGATCTCGATCCGGCCTTCCACGGTCTCGGTGCGACCGATCTGGATACCGAGTTCGCCACCGGCTTTCTCGGCGGTCCGCCGCGCCTGAAGCTGCGCGATCTGGTCGAACGGCTGAAGAAGACCTACACCGGTGGTATCGGCGCGGAATTCATGCACATCCGCGACGTCGTCGAACGGCGCTGGATGCACCAGCAGATCGAAAGCGCCGGCGGCAACTATGGACTTTCGCTCGATGAAAAACGCGGCCTGCTCGACAAGCTCGTCCAGGCCGATGGCCTGGAACGCTATCTGCACACGAAATATGTCGGCCAGAAGCGCTTCTCGCTTGAGGGCGGCGACAGCCTGATTCCGCTGGTTGGCGAAATGCTCAATCGCGGCGCGAGCGACGGCCTCAAGGATCTGGTCGTCGGCATGGCGCATCGCGGCCGCCTGAACGTACTGGTTAACATCCTCGGCAAGGCGCCGAACAAGCTGTTTGCGGAATTCGAGCAAAAATTCGATCACCCCGACGATCCAGCGCACTCGGGCGACGTGAAATACCACATGGGGTTTTCCGCCGACGTGAAGGCCGGCGACAAGACCGTGCACGTGGTGCTCGCGTTCAATCCCTCGCATCTGGAAATCGTCAATCCCGTGGCCGCAGGTTCGGTACGCGCGCGGCAGACGCACCGGCACGACATCGAACTCGAACAGGTGTTGCCGGTGCTGATCCACGGCGACGCCGCATTCTCCGGCCAGGGCGTGAACATGGAACTGTTCAACATGTCGCAGGCGCGCGGCTTTGGTATCGGCGGCATCGTGCATGTCGTGATCAACAACCAGGTCGGCTTCACGATTTCCAATCCGCACGATGCGCGCTCGACGCTGTATTGCACCGACGTGGCCAAGATGGTCAATGCGCCGGTGCTGCATGTGAACGGCGACGATCCCGAAGCCGTGCTGTTCGTCGCGCGCCTCGCGTTCGACTATCGCGCCAAGTTCAAGCGCGACGTGGTCATCGATCTGGTCTGCTATCGCCGCCACGGCCACAACGAAGCGGATGAACCGGCCGCGACACAACCCTTGATGTACCAAGTCATCCGTGCGCGCCCGACCGCGCGCGAGCTGTACGCAAAACAACTCGTCGCCGACGGCGTGATCGCCGACGGCGATGCGCAGAAAATGGTCGACGCCTACCGCGCCAAGCTCGATGCCGGGCTGCCGATCGCCAATCTCGATCCGAATTTCAAGGACGCGTTCGCCGTCGACTGGACGCGCCATCTCGGCGCGCAACTCAATCAGCTCGTGAACACCGGCGTCGCCAAAGACAAGCTCGCCGCGTTGAACGCGGTGATTCTTGCCAAGCCCGCCGATTTCACCCTGCATCCGCGCGTCGCGAAAATCTACGAAGACCGCGTGAAGATGGCCGCCGGCGAACAAGCCATGGATTGGGGCTTTGCCGAAAACCTCGCCTACGCCACGATCATCGACGACGGCTACGATCTGCGCCTGGTCGGCCAGGACGTGGGGCGCGGCACCTTCTTCCATCGGCATGCCGTACTGCACGACCAGACCAGCGGCCGCGATATCACGCCGCTGGCCAGCGTGCGCAAGGATGCGACCGTTGCCGTGGTCGATTCGCTGCTCAGCGAAGAAGCCGTAATGGCATTCGAGTACGGCTACAGCACATCGGAACCGCGCACCCTGGTGCTCTGGGAAGGCCAGTTCGGCGACTTCGCCAACGGCGCGCAAGTCGTGATCGACCAGTTCATCTCCTCGGGCGAAGCCAAGTGGCAGCGCTATTCGGGGCTCGTGCTGCTGCTGCCGCATGGTTACGAGGGGCAAGGACCGGAGCACTCCTCGGCGCGCCTCGAGCGTTATCTGCAACTGTGCGCGCTGGACAACATGCAGGTCTGCGTGCCGACGACACCAGCGCAGATGTTCCACCTGTTGCGCCGGCAGATGGTGCGCGACGTGCGCAAGCCGCTGATCGTGCTGACGCCCAAGTCCCTGCTGCGCCACAAGCTGGCGGTTTCCACTCTGGACGAACTCGCCGGAGGCGGTTTCCAATTGGCGATACCTGACACCACCGCGAAGAGCGCGAAAAAGGTACGCCGCGTCGTGCTGTGTGCGGGCAAGGTCTACTACGACCTGATCGAGGAAGCGGCCAAGCGCAAGCTGACCGATGTCGCCATCCTGCGCGTCGAGCAGCTGTATCCGTTCCCGCGTCCGGAGGTCAAGGCCGAACTCGCGAAATACTCAGCCGTGCAGGAAGTAGTGTGGTGTCAGGAAGAGCCGCAGAACCAAGGCGCCTGGTATCAGATCAAGCATCATCTGGTGGACTGCATCGCCGACGAGCACTCGCTGCACTACGCCGGCCGCCTGCGCTCGCCGGCGCCGGCCTGCGGGCATCTCAACACGCACATGGTCGAACAGGCCGCGTTGGTCGCCGATGCACTGGTCAACCCGCCCGGCACCGATTTCGCCGCGGATTGATCCACTGTTTGGTTGCTGTCGAGTCAAGATCAAGAGATTTCAACACGAAGGACGCGAAGGAAAAGCAAACGAAGGACACGAAGAAAGCAGATTTGTCGCTTGGGCACTTCTTCGTGTTCTCCGTGTTCTCTGTGGTTCAATCTTCGGTTGCTGTTAGATATACAAGTATATATTTTCAAAAAAGGACATCTCATGACGCTCGAAGTCAAAGTTCCGGTTCTGCCCGAATCCGTCGCCGACGCCACCATCGCCAGCTGGCACAAGAAGGCCGGCGACGCGGTCAAGCGCGACGAGAATCTGGTCGATCTGGAAACCGACAAGGTCGTACTCGAAGTACCGGCTCCGGCCGACGGCGTGCTCAAGGAAATCAAGTTCGAAACCGGCGCGACCGTGACCAGCCAGCAGGTGCTCGCGATACTCGAAGAAGGCGCGGCCGCGGCTGCATCTGCCGCATCGTCGGCCCCGGCTGTGACTAGTCCTTCGGTCACCATTTCGGGACTCGGGACTCGGGACTCGGGACTCGGGAAAGCCAGCGCCATCGAAGACCTCTCCCCAGCCGGCCGTCGCGTCGCCACAGAGAACAAGATCGATCCTTCACAGGTCGCCGGCAGCGGCCGTGGTGGTCAGGTGACCAAGGAAGACCTGGTCAACTACATGAATACACCGAACGCTGCGCCTGCTTCTCCGGGCCCCGAGTCCCGAGCCCCGAGCCCCGCGCTCGCGCCGGCAAGACCCGGCCCGCGCAGCGAAGAACGCGTGCCGATGACGCGCATGCGCGCGAAGATCGCCGAGCGCCTGATGCAGTCGAAGAATTCGATCGCGATGCTGACCTCGTTCAACGAGATCAACCTGTCCAAGGTCGCCGCGATGCGCAAGGAACTGGGCGAACAGTTCGAGAAGGCCAACGGCATCAAGCTTGGCTTCATGAGCTTCTTCGTCAAGGCCGCGGCCGAAGCCTTGAAGCGCCACCCGGTCGTCAACGCCTCGGTCGACGGCAACGACGTCATCTATCACGGCTATCAGGATATCTCCGTTGCCGTTTCCACCGACAGGGGTCTGGTCACGCCGGTGCTGCGCGATACGCAGAACATGGGCTTCGCCGATATCGAAAAAGCGATCGCCGCGTTTGCCAGGAAGGCGCGCGAAGGCGGCCTGACGCTCGAAGACCTGCAGGGCGGCACATTCACGATCACCAATGGCGGCACGTTCGGTTCGCTGTTCTCCACGCCGATCGTCAACCCGCCGCAAAGTGCGATCCTCGGCATGCACACGATCAAGGAACGCGCGATCGTCGAAAACGGCGCCGTCGTCGCCGCGCCGATGATGTACGTCGCGATCAGCTACGACCATCGTGTCATCGACGGCAAAGATGCCGTGCTGTTCCTGGTCGATATCAAGAACCAGCTCGAGAATCCGCAGCGGATGCTGCTTGGTATATAACTTCGAAAGCCGGGATTCGGGACTCGGGACTCGGGACTCGGCGAAACAAAAGCAAGAGAGGACTTACGGACGCCGGAGCTATGCTCCTTCGAGTCCCGAGTCCCGAGTCCCGAGTCCCGCATTCAAGGACTCCGAATCATCATGTCAGATCAATTCGACGTCATCGTCATCGGCGCCGGCCCGGCCGGTTATCACGCAGCGATCCGTGCCGCGCAGCTGGGCCTGAAAACGGCCTGCGTCGACAACTTCATCGGCAAGGACGGCAAGCTCGCGCTCGGTGGCACCTGCCTCAACGTCGGCTGCATTCCGTCGAAGGCGCTGCTCGATTCATCCAAACAGTTTCATCTGCTGACGCATTCGTTCAAGGATCACGGCATCAGCGCCACCAATCCGGCAATCGATGTCGCCACGATGGTCGGGCGCAAGGACAAGATCGTCAAACAGTTCACCGGCGGCGTCGCCCTGCTGTTCAAGGGCAACAAGGTCACTACTTATGGCGGCTACGCCACGTTGCAGCCCAATCACGTCGTCTCGGTCAAGGGATTCGACAACAAGGTGATCGAACTCACGGCGCCCAATATCGTGCTCGCCGCAGGCTCGACGTCGATCGAGCTGCCGTTTGCGAAATTCGACAACAAGCTGATCGTGGACAATGCTGGTGCGCTCGATCTGGATGCAGTGCCGAAGCGCTTGGGCGTGATCGGCGCGGGTGTGATCGGCCTCGAACTCGGCAGCGTGTGGCGCCGGCTCGGCGCCGAAGTCACGATCCTCGAAGCGCTGCCGGATTTTCTCGGCACAGCGGACAAGGATATCGCCAAGGTCGCCGCGCGCGAATTCGCCAAGCAGGGCCTCGATATCAAGCTTGGCGCAAAGGTCAGCAAGGCCGAGATCAAGGACAAGACCGTCGAACTCACCTACACCGATGCCAAGGGCGAACAGAAGACCGTCGTCGACAAATTGCTGGTCGCGGTCGGCCGCCGCGCCGCAACTTCAGGCCTGCTTGCCGAGGGCACGGGCGTTCAACTCGACGAGCGCGGCCGCATCGTGGTCGACGAACATTGCCATACCGGGGCCGAAGGCATCTGGGCGGTCGGCGACTGCGTGCGCGGCCCGATGCTCGCGCACAAGGGTTTCGAGGAAGGCATCGCCGTCGCGGAACTGATCGCCGGCAAGCCCGGTCACATCAACTACGACACGATTCCCTGGGTGATCTACACCGAACCGGAAATCGCCTGGGTCGGCAAGACCGAAGCCGAGCTCAAGGCCGCAGGTATTCCCTACAAGACAGGAAGCTTCCCGTTTGCGGCAGTCGGCCGCGCGGTCGCGATGAACGAAACCGCGGGCCAGGTCAAAGTGATCGCGCATGCGCAAACCGACCGCATCCTCGGTGTGCATATGGTCGGTCCGGGCGTATCCGAACTGATTTCCGAAGCCGTCGTGGCGATGGAATTCCACGGCTCGGCCGAAGACCTCGCGCGCATCGTGCACGCACATCCGACGTTGAGCGAAGCCGTGCACGAGGCGGCCTTGTCGGTGGACAAGCGCTCGATACACAAGATCAACTGAGGCCGCATGAGCGCCAACGAGTCCTTCCAGGCCTTCCGCATCCACGCCGATCGCGACAACTATCGCGCCGGCGTCGAGGAGATGCGCATCGAGGATCTGTCGCCCGGCGAGGTCGTAGTCAAGGTCGCCTACTCGTCGGTCAATTTCAAGGATGCGCTGGCCGGCACCGGCAAAGGCAAGATCCTGCGCAACTCTCCGCTTAATGGCGGCATCGATGCGGCGGGCTACGTCGTCGCATCGAGCGACGCGGCCTTCAGGGAAGGCGATCAGGTTCTGGTGACCGGCTGCGGCCTGTCGGAAACGCGCGACGGCGGTTATGCGCAATACGCACGGCTAGAATCGAAATGGACGATTCCACTGCCCTCCGGACTGACCCTGCGCGAGTCGATGATACTCGGCACGGCCGGTTTCACCGCCGCGCTGTCGTTGTATAGAATGCTGCAAAATGGACAAGTACCGTCGATGGGGCCGATCGTCGTCACCGGCGCGACCGGCGGTGTCGGTTCGCTGGCGATCGATATTCTGACGCGCGCCGGGTTCGAAGCGCACGCGATCAGCGGCAAGCTGGAACACTTCGACGATCTGATCGCGCTAGGTGCCAAACAGTGCATCTCGCGCAAGGATCTGTACTGGGGCCAGCGCCCGCTCGAAACCAGCCGCTGGGCCGGTGCGATCGACAATGTCGGCGGCGAGATGCTTGCGGGGCTGACGCGGGTCATTCACCCTTACGGCAATATCGCCAGCTGCGGTCTTGCCGCCGCGCCGGAACTGGCGACCACGGTGATGCCGTTTATCCTGCGCGGCTTGAGCGTGCTTGGCATCGCTTCGGCCGGCACCGCGCGCGATATCCGCGACGCGGTATGGCAACATCTGGCGAACGACTGGAAGCCGGCGCACTTGGCGCGCATTGCGACGCGCGAGGTCGGCCTCGACGGATTGCCCGAGGTGTTCGAGCGCATGCTCGCGGGCGGCTCGTTCGGGCGCAGCGTGGTCCGCCTGTGAAACCGGATGATTTGGACGGGTCCAGTTGGTAGCTTGGTCAACTGCGCATACAATGTGCGATCCCTGTTTTTCACGCTGGCAAAGGTTTTCTCATGGCGCGCATTCTGATCGTTGACGATTCGCCCACCCAGTTGCTCAGCCTCAAACGCATCGTCGAAAAACTCGGACATGGCGTGCTCACGGCCGCGGACGGCGCCGCCGGCGTGGAAATCGCCAAGCGCGAAATTCCCGATCTGATCCTGATGGACGTGGTCATGCCGAATCTCAACGGCTTCCAGGCTACGCGCACGATTGCCCGCGATGCGAAAACCAGTCATATCCCGGTGGTCCTGGTCACCACCAAGGGGCAGGACACCGACAAGGTCTGGGGTATGCGCCAGGGCGCCAAAGCCTACGTCACCAAGCCGATTGACGAGAAGGCGCTCGCGCAGACGATCCGGACAATCTTGCCGGCGTCGTAGGACGCGCGATTACGCCGGCTCGGCGAACTCCTTCGCCATTTCCTCGTAGAGCTTGCGCTGCGCATCGGTACGCGCGGGCGGCGCGTGGATTTCCAGGGTGACGAACTGATCCCCCGGTTCCTTTCCGGGCATGCCGCGCCCGCGCAGGCGCATGCGTTTGCCGCCATCGGAACCCGGCGGTATGCGCAGCTCGACATCGCCCGCAAGCGTCGGTACGGTCACCGCCCCGCCAAGCGCGGCTTGCCACGGCGCGACGGCCAGGGTCAGCAACACGTTGCGTCCGTCCAATTGAAAACGGGGGTCGCCGCGCACGCCGATCTCCAGAATCAGATCGCCCGAAGGCGCGCCCTGCATGCCTGGCGTACCCTGTCCGCTCAGACGAATCTGCTGACCGGGCAGAATGCCGGCCGGAATCTTCACTTCGAGCACACGCTCGCCGCCGTTGGCATCGCGCAGCGTGATGCGCTCGCGGCCACCGCTGAATGCGGTGGCCAGCGGAATCTCGACGCGGGCCTGCATGTCGCGCCCGCGCCGCGGACCGGGACGCCCGCGCGGCCCCGCGCGGTTGCCGAACAGCGATTCGAAGAAATCGCTGAAGCCACCTTCACCGAGATCGGAGAAATCGAAACCTTCGCCCTCGCCGAAATTCGGCGGCGGATGAAATTCCTGACCCGGCCGATAGCCCTGCGCGCGGAGCTGATCGTAGGCGCGGCGCTTAGCCGGGTCCTTGAGCGCCTCGTAGGCTTCGTTCGCCGCCTTGAATTTCTCCTCGGCACCGGTCTCCTTGCTCACATCGGGATGGAACTTGCGCGCCAGCTTGCGGTAAGCGGATTTGATTTCCGCCTCGCTCGCCTCGGGCTTTACGCCAAGAATGTCGTAATAGTCTTTGAACTGCATGTGTGTCGTCACCTTTGCGATCGTCCTGGATCGCGAAGATCAAGAAGCGGTCATCCCTGGCCGCACTTCTCATCAAAAACAACCAAACCCGCGGCCAGCATAGCCGACCACGGGTACAGATCAACAGATGAACCGAAGGCTTAGTGCGTCACTTCGATCTTGCGCGGCGCGGCTTGCGGCTTCTTCGGGATGGAAACTTCCAGCACGCCGTGCTTGCCGACCGCACTGATGCCTTCCGCATCGACGCTGTCCGGCAGCGAGAAAGTGCGCAGGAAGGTACCGGAGCTGCGCTCGACGCGCGTCAACTTGCCGTTCTCTTCCTTGGCCTCGGAAGCGCGCGCGCCCTTGATCGAGAGCAGGCCCTTGTCCGTGCTGATTTCGATGTCCTTGGGCTCGACGCCCGGGATGTCGGCGAGAATCACGAAGCGCTGCTGTTCCTCGCGGATATCCACGCGCGGCGTCCACTCGCCGGCTTGCTCGCCATCGGCGGAGAAGCGGTTGCATACATGGCGGGTGTCGTTCTCTCCGCGCTGCGGGCGCGCCCAGGAATGGTATTGCATGATGGTCATATCGGTTCCTCAATGGAGTTCGGGCCGGATCGCCCGCTGGCCACAAAGATGCGGATGCCGGCAAATTTTTCAAGAGCGCGTGTTGCCGCGGATTTATCATTTCGCCGCTCTGTGATTGGCCGCACTTTGGTTTGGCCGTATCATCAGCATCCCTACCAGCGCACACCCACAAGGCGAAAACCATGACGATCAAGGTTGGCGACACCATTCCGAATGTCACGTTGAACTATCTCAAGGACGGCGTGCAGGCGATCAACACCGACGAGATATTCAAGGGCAAGAAAGTCGTGCTGTTCTCGGTACCCGGCGCGTTTACGCCGACCTGCTCGGCCAAGCATCTGCCGGGATATGTGGAGAAGTTCGCAGAGTTTAAAAGTAAAGGAGTGGACGTCGCCTGCATCGCGGTCAATGACGCCTTCGTGATGGACGCCTGGTCGAAGAATCAGCACGTACCCGAAGGCCTGTGGATGCTCGCCGACGGCAACGGCACGTTCACCAAGGCGCTGGGTCTGGAAATGGACGGCACCGCGTTCGGCCTCGGCATGCGCGGCAAACGTTTCGGCCTTTACGCCGACAATGGTGTGGTCAAGCAATTGCACCTGGAAGCGCCGGGTGAATTCAAGGTATCCGACGCCGCTTCTATGCTCGCGGTCATTTGATCGCCCCGCCAGTGTGTAGGCTGGGCTGAAAAGCCCAGCGCCGTTGTTTCAATGATGAAAAGAATCTGGGCTTGTCAGCCCAGCCTACACCGCCTGATCAGCGCTACCGAGCATGAAAATTTATGGCGTCGGATCGGCCGCGTGCTCGACCGCCGGCTCGCCGGCTTCGCCGTTTTCGTCGCCGCCGAGATTTTCGATGCCGACGACGCCGACCAGCGCTTCGTCCGCAGGCAGACGGATCAGGGTGACGCCCTGCGTATTGCGGCCGACGCGCGCGATTTCCGCGGCGCGCGTGCGTACCAGGGTGCCCTGATTCGAGATCAGCATGAGTTCGTGCGCATCATCGAGTTGCACGGCGCCGACGAGGTTGCCGTTGCGCGCCGAACACTGGATCGCGATCACACCCTGGGTACCGCGGCCCTTGCGCGGATAGTCGGCAAGTTCGGTGCGTTTGCCGAAGCCGTGCTCGGTCGCGGTCAGGATATCGCCTTCACCTTCGGCCACGATCATCGACACGACGTTCGCGTCGGCGGCGAGACGAATGCCGCGCACGCCCGATGCGGTACGGCCCATCGAGCGCACTTCGTCCTCGGCGAAGCGCACGGCCTTGCCGTTCGAGGCGAACAGCATCACGTCGCGCGTGCCGTCGGTGAGCTGCACATCGACCAGCGCATCGCCTTCGTCGAGACCGATCGCGATCTTGCCCTTCTGCAGCTGGAACGCGAATTCGGTCAGCGGCGTCTTCTTCACCGTACCCTGGCGCGTGGCGAAAAACACGTAACGCGCAGCCGCGGATTCACGAATGAAATCGGCGCGCACCGGCAGCACCGCCTGCACCTTCTCGCCTTCCTCCAGTTGCAGCAGGTTGACGATCGGCCGGCCGCGCGAGTTCGGACCCGCATCCGGGATTTTGTATACTTTTAGCCAGTACACGCGGCCGAGGCTGGTGAACGCAAGCAAAATGTCGTGCGTATTGACCACCCACAGACGCCCGACGAAATCCTCTTCCTTGATCGCGGTCGCCATGCGTCCCTTGCCACCGCGCTTCTGCGCGCGATAGATGCTCACCGGCTGGCGCTTGGCATAACCGGCGTGCGAGAGCGTGACGACGACGTCTTCCGGCGCGATCAGGTCGAGCACATCGAGATCTTCCTGACTGGACTGGATCACGGTGCGGCGTGCATCGCCGTACTGCTGTTTGATCTCGTTCAGTTCGTCGCGGATCACCTGCAGCAGGCGGTCTGGATTCATCAGGATGTCGATCAGGCCGGCGATCGCCGCGAGCAGTTCCTTGTACTCGTCGGTCAGCTTTTCCTGTTCGAGACCGGTGAGTCGGGCCAGGCGCATTTCCAGAATCTGCTGCGCCTGCACGTCGGACAACTGGTACCCGTCCGCGGACAGGCCGACGTTCGGCGCCAGGTCCTCCGGCTTGGATGCATCCGCGCCGGTCGCCGCGAGCAGGCTGCGTACGAGACCCGGTTGCCAGCGTCGGGCGAGCATGCGCTGTCTGGCTTCATCGCTGGATGCCGAGGTCTTGATCAGCTCGATCATCTCATCGATGTTGGCGAGCGCAACGGTCAGGCCTTCGAGTACGTGGGCGCGATCGCGCGCCTTGCGCAGTTCGAAGATCGTGCGCCGCGTGACCACTTCGCGGCGATGGCGGATGAACGCGTCGAGAATTTCCTTGAGGTTGAGCAGGCGCGGCTGGCCATCGACCAGCGCGACCATGTTGATGCCGAACGTGACCTGCATCTGCGTCTGCTGATACAGATTGTTCAGCAGCACATCGGCCATCGTGTCCTTGCGCACCTCGATGACGATGCGCATGCCATCCTTGTCAGACTCGTCGCGCAGACCGTCGGGCGAGATGCCCTCGAGCTTCTTTTCCTTGTGCAGCTCGGCGATCGCCTCGATCAGGCGCTTCTTGTTCACCTGATACGGCAGCTCGGTGACGATGATCGTCTCACGGCCGTTGTCTTCGGTTTCGATGTCCGCCTTCGCGCGTACGAGGATGCGACCGCGCCCGGTCTTGTAGGCTTCGACGATGCCGGCCGCGCCATTGATGATGCCGTAGGTCGGAAAATCCGGACCCGGCACCAGGCGCAACAACGCGTCGAAACCGATCTCCGGATCGTCGATCGTGGCGATGCAGGCGTTGATGATTTCGGTGACGTTGTGCGGCGGCACGTTGGTCGCCATGCCGACCGCGATGCCGGCCGAGCCGTTGACGAGCAGGTTCGGCAAGCGCGAAGGCAGTACGGTGGGTTCAAAATCCTTCTCATCGTAGTTCGGCTGGAAATCGACAGTTTCCTTGTCGAGATCGGACAGAAGTTCGGAAGCGAGGCGATCCAAGCGGCACTCGGTATAACGCATGGCGGCAGCGTTGTCGCCATCGACCGAGCCGAAGTTGCCCTGACCATCGACCAGCGGATAGCGCAGCGAAAAATCCTGCGCCATGCGCACGAGTGCGTCGTACACGGATTGATCGCCATGCGGATGGTATTTACCGATAACGTCGCCCACCACACGCGCGCACTTGATATAGGAGCGGTTCCACGTGTTGTTCAATTCCTGCATCGCGAAGAGCACGCGACGGTGCACCGGTTTCAGGCCATCGCGCACATCGGGCAAGGCGCGACCGACGATCACGCTCATCGCGTAATCGAGATAACTCTGCTTCATTTCGTCTTCGATATTGACGCGAATGATTTCTTTGGCCAACTCAGCCATCTTGGAATTTTTCCCGATAATTCGATGAGGACGCAGCGCGTCGCAGATGCCCGTCGGCGACTCGATTGGGCAGTGATAATTCTATCACAATCGGGGCCGATAAAGTGCCGCGAATGCGTCTAAAAAACCCTTGTTTTTTATTGACTTATGGAAGTTTTTTTAGATGCGGAATACAACCACCGGATAGCGTTCGCGCTGACCCGGAAAAATGCCAAAAACGCAGGCGAAAATTTTTACAATCTGGATTTTTATACCGACGCAATCCGGCGTATGCGCAGCAACTGATCGCGTTGCGCGGACAGAGGCCGAGGCCCGATTCCGCGCGAGAACTATTCTTGCTCAGCAGCCGGCGCGGGCTCGGCGGGTGCCTGCGGATGATGCGCC
>NZ_DATBQK010000062.1:0-6502 GCF_036560865.1 Rudaea sp. | reverse complement strand
TGATCTTGTCGTCCACATCGGTGACATTGCGCGCATAAACGACGTGCTGCGCACCGAAAATGTGGCGCAGCAGGCGCACCAGCAGGCCGAACACGACCGGTCCGCGCGCATTGCCGATATGCACGTAGTTGTAGACCGTGGGACCGCACAGATACATCGTCACCCGGGCGGGGTCCAGGGGGCTGAAATCCTCGACCCGGCGCGTGAGCGAGTTGTGCAGTCTGAGCTTCATCGGTGATTCCATGGGCGTCCGCCAATTGTAGCGCAACGGCGTCGCATTCAGGGTTCGGAATGGCCGCTAAACCCTTGCTGCAATGGGCTTTCGTGCCGACTTTCCTTAGCCTTCATTCAGCCTCTCCATGTTGTAATCTCACCCAGTTCATCGCGTCGTGCGCAATAGTCCGGGGGGAACCGGCACTGTGTCCCGCGCGTGCATGCATCGTCGACGTCGCGGGTGCGACGCAGACTTCATGCTGGTTTGGAGACCTTACAAGATGAAATTTTCCGGCATTCTCATTGCGAGCGTGCTGTCGTTAGCGGTTCCTGCCTTCGGTCAGGATCGCCCCGGCTTCGATCATCGGGTGCCGCTGCACTCGCCACCGACTGTGGCCGAATCGACCCACTATGGTTGGGCCGATGTGCTGCGCGTGGACCCGATCCATGACCCGGGCGAGGTCGAAGCGCCGCCACACCAGGAGTGCTTCGACGAGCAAGCGCAGCCACCGCAACCACCCGCGCACGCGGATACCCGCACCGGCGGCACCGTGGTCGGCGCCATCATCGGTGGTGTGATCGGCAACCTGTTCGGCAGGGGCGACGGGCGCAAGGCGACCACTGCGGTCGGTGCGGTCGCTGGTGGCGTGGTCGGCAACAATATCGCCAGCGCCAACGATGCGCGGGCGGATGGTGCGATGGCACCCGCGCCACCCGTAGAGCGCCATTGCCGCGAGGTGCCCGCCCAGGGCCGTATCGTTGCTTATGACGTCGAATACCGCTATCGCGGCGAGATCTACATGGCGCGGCTGGCTTACGATCCGGGCGACCGCCTGCGTGTGCGCGTGAGCGTGACGCCGGCCGAATAGCTCGGCTTGTTGCATCGCGCAAATCTTCCGTGCATTATGCGGAAACCCGGATCCACCGGGCCGGATACGTTGCTTCCCATGAATCAGCTGCATGACAACGCCGACACCCTGAGCAGCGCCCGCATGGCTGCCGGGATGACTTCGCGCGCGCGTCGACCGATCCGAACCACATCGGCCGGGTAAGCTGTCGTACGCGTAACACACGAATCGACGAAAAAAGCCCGGCTCCGCGCCGGGTTTTTGTTTTTCGGGATTCAATATCGGGATTGGATAGCAGGAATACGCGATGGCAATACGACATTTTCTGAGCACGCAGGACTGGAGCCGCGCCGATCTCGACGCGCTGCTTGCGCAAGCCGCCGCGTTCAAACGCGACAAACTCGGCGACGGCCTGAAGGGCAGAAGCATCGCGCTGCTGTTCTTCAATCCGTCCATGCGCACACGCACGAGTTTCGAACTCGGCGCTTTCCAGCTCGGCGGTCACGCCGTGGTGCTGCAGCCGGGCAAGGACGCGTGGCCGATCGAATTCGAGGTCGGCAGCGTGATGGACGGCGACACCGAGGAGCACATCGCTGAAGTCGCGCGCGTGCTCAGCCGCTATGTCGACCTGATCGGCGTGCGCGCGTTTCCGAAATTCCAGGACTGGTCGGTCGACCGCGAAGATCGGGTGATTCACGCATTCGCGCAGTATGCGACGGTGCCGGTGATCAATATGGAAACGATCACCCATCCCTGCCAGGAACTGGCGCATATCATGGCCTTGCAACAGCACTTCGGTACGAACGATCTCGTTGGCAAGAAATATGTGCTGACCTGGACCTACCATCCCAAGCCGCTCAACACCGCGGTGGCGAATTCGGCGTTGCAGATCGCTACGCGCTTCGGCATGGACGTGACCCTGCTTTGCCCGACGCCGGAGTACACGCTCGATCAGCGCTATCTCGATTTCGCCCGGCGCAACGTCGCCGAAAACGGTGGCAGCTTTTCGCTGAGTCACGATGTGCGGGCCGCCTACACGCGCGCCGACGTGGTCTATGCCAAGAGCTGGGGAGCGTTGCCGTATTTCGGTCGCTGGGAACAGGAAAAACCGATACGCGAAAGTTACAAGAATTTCATTGTGGACGAAGCCAAGATGGCATTGACCAACCACGGCGTGTTCAGTCACTGCCTGCCGCTGCGGCGCAATGTGAAGGCCACTGATGCAGTCATGGATTCGCCCGCTTGCATCGCCATCGATGAAGCCGAGAACCGGCTGCATGTGCAGAAAGCGATCATGGCCACTCTTGTCACGCCATCGCGTGACAAGAGCAGGGTTGAGGGCTGAGGGCCTAGGACTGAAAAGCCAGCCTCGCCTTAGCTCACTTTTCTTATCAAAAAATAGATGAATACGTAGGAATTCTGCATGCCCCAGCCCTCAACCCTCAGCCCTCAGCCCTCACAGCAAGACATCGTTCTCGCGTTCTCCGGTGGCCTCGACACCAGCTTCTGCGTTCCGTATCTGCAGGAACGCGGTTATCGCGTACATACCGTATTCGCCGATACCGGTGGCGTCGATGCCGAGGAGCGCGCGACTATCGAAGCGCGCGCGCACGAGCTTGGCGCGACCAGCCATGTCACGGTCGATGGCGGCCCGGCAATCTGGAACGGCTTCGTCAAACCCTTCGTCTGGGCCGGGCAGGGTTATCAGGGCCAATATCCGCTGCTCGTGTCGGATCGCTATCTGATCGTCGAAGCGGCGCTCAAGCGTTGCGACGAGCTGGGTACGAAGTTCATCGCGCATGGCTGCACGGGCATGGGCAACGATCAAGTGCGTTTCGACCTGACGATCAAGGCGCTAGGCGATTACACGATCGTCGCACCGATCCGCGAAATCCAGAAAGAGCACACGCAGACCCGCGCCTACGAGCAGCAGTACCTCGAACGGCGCGGTTTCAGCGTGCGCGCCAAGCAGAAGAACTACACGATCAACGAAAACCTGCTCGGTGTGACGATGTCCGGCGGCGAGATCGACCGCTGGGAAGCGCCCGGCGAGGGTGCGCGCGGCTGGTGCGCGACTCGCGCCGAGTGGCCAGCAGCGCCGCTGCGTGCGACGATCAAATTCGTCAACGGCGAAGCCGTGGCACTCAATGGCGAGGAGCTTGCCGGCCACGCCTTGCTCGCCAGACTCAATGTGGAGTTCGCCAAATACGGTGTCGGCCGCGGTTTGTATACCGGCGATACGACGATCGGTCTCAAGGGACGCATTATTTACGAAGCACCGGGCCTGACCGCACTGCTCAGTGCGCATCGTGCACTCGAAGAAGCCGTACTGAGCAAGGCGCAGAATCGGTTCAAGCCCGAAGTCGCACGCCAGTGGGTGGAACTGGTCTATGAGGGCTTCTTCAACGATCCTCTCAAGGCCGATCTGGAGGCCTACCTGGCGTCGTCGCAGCGCTGCGTCAACGGCGAGGTGACATTGGAAACGCAGGGCGGCAGCGTCAGCGCGGTCGCGGTGAAGTCACCGTATATTCTCAATGCCAAGGGCGCGACCTATGCGCAGTCCGCCGATTGGGGTGTCGAGGAGGCGGAAGGTTTCATCCGTCTGTACGGCATGAGTTCGACTTTGTGGGCCGAGGTGAATCGGAAGAAGTAGCCGATGAGTGAATTGCTTGCCGCCACCCTGAGCCATCTGCGCGCCCTGGTCGCATTCGACACGCGCAATCCGCCGCGCGCGATCGGCACGGGCGGCATTTTCGATTATCTGCGCGCGCAATTGCCGGGCTTCAATTGCACGCTGACCGATCACGGCGCGGGTGCAGTCAGTCTTTACGCGCGGCGCGGCAACCCGAAAATTCTGTTCAATGTGCATCTCGATACGGTGCCGGACTCACCGCATTGGAGCGCGAGCCCGTTCGAACTGCGTGTAACCGACGAGCGTGCGATCGGCCTCGGCGCCTGCGATATCAAGGGCGCCGCCGCTGCCTTGCTGACTGCCGCTGCGCAGACGTCAGGCGATGCCGCCTATCTGTTTACAAGCGACGAGGAGGCCAACGATCCGCGTTGCATCGCGAGTTTTCTGGCGCAACATCCCCGAGTCCCGAGCCCCGAGTCCCGGGTCCCGATTTTTGAAGCTGTCATCGTAGCCGAACCCACGCGCGGCGAAGCAGTGCTCGCACATCGCGGCATTAGCTCGGTGCGCATGACCTTTGCCGGTCGTGCCGGACACGCGTCGGGCGGCAATGCGGCGACCGACAGCGCGCTGCATCAGGCGATCCGCTGGGGCCAGCGCGCGCTCGATCATGTGCAATCGCAGTCGCATCAGCGCTTCGGCGGCTTGATCGGTCTGCGCTTCAACGTCGGCCGTATCGAAGGCGGGATCAAGGCGAACGTGATCGCGCCAGCGGCCGAAGTGCGCTTTGGTTTTCGTCCATTGCCGTCGATGGACACCGACACCTTGCTCGGCACCTTCAAGCATTGCGCCGAACCCGGACCCGCGGAATTCGAGGAAACCTTCCGCGGTCCGCCACTGCCGGCGGGCGACGTCGCCAGCGCCGAGATGCGGCGTCTCGCCGCGCGCGACTTCGCTGATGCTGCCGGCCTGCCGATCGGGAGTGCGGTCGATTTCTGGACCGAAGCCTCGCTGTTCTCGCAAGCTGGCTACACCGCAATCGTCTGCGGCCCCGGCGATATCGCGCAGGCGCATGCCGCGGATGAATATGTGGAATTGTCCCAATTGCAACAAATTACCGAACGTTACATAAACATTATCGAGGGTCAGCGTTAGAACAAAGCTAAGGCTCTCCGCGAAGGACGCAAAGTGCGCAAAGGAAGCATCTGAAGATTTTTCTTCGCGCCCTTTGCGTCCTTTGCGGTGAATCTTCAAGCTTTTCTCCGATGCGCATGGAAAAAATGGACACGAACAAACAGACACGCCAAACCATCGTGCGCCTGCTTTCGAGCATGGCCAGTGCGAAGGAAATCAACCAGTACCTGCGCCGCTTTTCGCAGCTCGATGCCAAGCGCTTCGCCGTGGTCAAGGTCGGTGGCGCGGTGTTGCGCGACGATCTGGACAATCTCGTATCCTCGCTGGCATTCCTGCAGCAGGTCGGCCTGACGCCGATCGTGATTCACGGCGCCGGTCCGCAACTGGACACCGAGATGAGTGCGGCCGGCATCGAGAAGAAGACCCTCGACGGCCTGCGCGTCACCTCGCCCGACGCGCTCGCGATCGTGCGTCGGGTGTCGCAGGCGGAGAATTTGAAACTGGTCGAGGCATTGCAGAAAGTCGATGCGCGCGCGACGTCGATCATCGGCGGCGTGTTCGAGTCGAGTTTTCTCGACAGACGCAAATACGATCTGGTCGGCAAGGTGGAGAAGGTAAACCTCGCGTCGATCGAGGCGAGCCTGAATGCCGGGTCGATTCCGGTGATCGCCAGTCTCGGCGAGACGCCGAGCGGGCAGATTCTCAATATCAATGCCGACTTTGCCGCGAACGAACTCGTCGTCGCCTTGCAGCCGTACAAGATCATCTTCCTGACCGGCACCGGCGGCCTGCTCGACGATGCGGGCAATGTGATCGACTCGATCAACCTGTCGACCGAGTTCGAGCATCTGATGGCACAGTCGTGGATCAACGGCGGCATGCGCGTAAAGATCGGGCAGATCAAGGATTTACTCGACAAGCTGCCACCGACTTCGTCGGTGTCGATCACCAAGCCCGACGAGCTGGCCAAGGAACTGTTTACCCACAAGGGCTCCGGCACGCTCGTTCGGCGCGGCGAGAAGGTGCTGCGCGTGACCGCGTGGGATCAACTCGATCGCGGGCGCCTGCGTGGCTTGATTGAATCCGGATTCGGCCGCAGCCTCGCCGACGATTATTTCGAGCGCACCAAACTGCTGCGCGCCTATGTCAGCGAAAACTATCGCGCGGCGGTGATCCTGCTGGATGCGGATTTGCCGGGTGCAGGCAAACACATTTATCTCGACAAATTCGCCGTGCTCGACGATGCCCAGGGCGAAGGTCTCGGGCGCGCCGTGTGGCAGGTGATGCGCGATGAAACACCGCAGCTGTTCTGGCGCTCGCGCCACGGCAACGTGATCAATCATTTCTATTACGCCGAATCCGACGGCTGCTATAAATTGCCCAGGTTCAAGGCGTTCTGGTACGGCATCGAGGATTTCGATGATATCCAGGCATGCGTGGAGTATTGCCGCGAGCGCGTCGCGACCCTGAGCGATTCGGCGCCCGCCATCACAGCGGAGGAAGCGGCATGAGTATCGGTCGCGTCGAAATGGGGCATTGCTCATGAGCGCGACTGGCAAAAAACGTGTCGGCATCGTCGGCGCGCGTGGCCACACCGGCAGCGAGTTGATCAGGCTGATCGCCGGCCATCCGCATCTGCAACTGGCCTTCGTGTCTTCGCGCGAATTCGCCGGGCAGC
>NZ_DATBQK010000061.1:0-19731 GCF_036560865.1 Rudaea sp. | reverse complement strand
GGCATGGCGCAGATCGTCCACGGTTTCGAACAGCGGCGCGATATCGAGCGGCACATGACCGTCGTCGTCGACGAACTGCGCGCGCCGCGCCAGCGCGAGCACGGCCAGCACGTCGGCTGCACTGCGCGCCATGCTGATGATGTAGAGGCCGATCGCCTGCGTACCATACGCATCGCGCGCATAGGCGAGCTGATCGAATACCGCATCGAGCATTTCGCCGGTCGCATCCGCGGGTTCCGGCAGCTCGCTCTCGCCGAGCGAGTAGCTTTCGAGCGTCTGCGCTTGCGCGGCGGCGGCGCGGGTTTCCCATTCCGTATCGCCGAGCGCCACGCCCAGCGCTTGCGCGTGCACGCGCGAGTCCTGGCGCACATCGAGCCGCGCGAGATGAAAGCCGAACGTACGCACGCGCCAGAGCAGGCGACGCACGGCGAACCAGCCGGCGTTGGTGCCCTTGTTCGCGCGCAAACTGTTCGCGATCAGGTCGAGGTCGGCGAGCAGTTCGTCCGCGCCGGCGTAAGCGGAATTCTTTTCTTCCACCGTCGCGCGCAGGCGCGCGCGCACGAACGCGAACAGCGTGCGATACGGCATGTCGGCATAGCGCGGATTCAAGCCCGCGTTCACCGCAGGCAATTGCTTGCGGTAGTGCTCGATACGCGCGAGCACCGCGTCGTCGACTTGCGCGTTGCCGGAACTCTGGCTCAATTCGCGCGCCAGCTCGCCGGCCTCGGCGTCATAGCGATCGAGCACGAGTGCACGCTGCGCGCGCAAGGTCGCGGCGATCGTATCGGCATTCACGTTCGGGTTGCCATCCATGTCGCCGCCGACCCATGAAGCGAAACGCAACACCGTGGGCAGCGGCAACGACTCGCCGTACGCGGTTTGCAGCGCGGCGTCGAACGCTTCGTAGAACACCGGCACGACGCGATAGATCGGATCGGCGAGATAGAAGCCGACGTGTTCGAATTCATCCTGCACGCGCGGACGCGCGCGCGAGCTGTCCGCGGTCTGCCAGCCGCTGGTCAGCGCCATGCGCAGGCGCGCGGCATCCACTGCGCGCTCGTTCGGCGTGCGCTGACCGTCCAGATCGGCGACGAGACAGCGGAAGATCACCTGCTCCTTTTCCAGCAGGGTCCGGCGCACGGCCTCGGTCGGATGCGCGGTGAATACCGGTTCGATATCCAGTCGCGGCAGCCACGCCGCGAGCTCCTCAAGCCCCACGCCCGCGTTTTTCAGGCGCAGCAGCACCTCGTGCAGACTGTCCGGCTGCGGCGCCGCGCCCGCGCGTTCGTAATCGCGGCGGCGACGAATGCGATGCGCGCGCTCGGCGATATTCACGACCTGGAAATAGGTCGAGAACGCGCGCGTCAAGTGTTCGGCAACCTGCGGCGCCAGACCCGCGACTTCGCGTGCAAGCGCATCCGGCGCCACGCCCGAGCTGCGCAGGCGGATCGCCGCCGTGCGGATCGACTCGACCTTGGCCAAGAACGCATGCCCGAGCTGTTCGGCGAGCATGTCGCCGACGATCGCGCCAAGCCGGCGCACGTCGTCGCGCAACGGTCCGTCGTTGGGCAGAAAGTCGATGTCGCGCCGCTTGTCCAAGGCCGTCCCGTGGGTTCGATGGTCGTGTCGCAGTACGTTAATGTGCCACGTTTTTGTGCGCTGCAACAGCGGCGGGTGGGATCGCTTGCCGGCACCTGCCAGAGCTGCGCCCTTCAGCGCGATGCGCGTTGCCACGTTTCAGGTGTGATTTTTTCCGCTCGCGTGCGAATCATGTTGCCGACACGCACAATTGCGGAAACAAACGATGACGGCACAAGCAGCTATGGCAACGATCGCAACCGCGGCGCGAGCGCAATTCCACGACTTGCTCGAACGCCATCGCAAGATCGTGTTCAAGGTGGCGAATACGTACTGCCGCGATCCGCATGATCGTGCGGACCTCGCGCAGGAAATCGCCGCACAGTGCTGGCGCGCATTTCCCGGTTACGACGCGCAGCGCTCGTTTTCGACCTGGATGTATCGCATCGCGCTGAACGTGGCGATTTCGTTCGTGCGCGGCGCCGTACATCGCGACAAACACTCGGTTGCGCTCGACGAAGAGTTGCACGACGTCGCCACCGACTCCGCACCCGAAAGCGATGAAAGGGTACGCGAGCTATATCGCTTTATCGATCAGCTCGACGCGCTCAATCGCGCGCTGTTGCTGCTGTATCTGGAAGATCGCAGCTATCGCGAGATGGCCGACATCCTGGGCATCTCCGAAACCAATGTGGCGACCAAGATCAGTCGCCTGAAACAACGCATCCGCGCCGATATGGCGCCCGATAACTCGTAAGGAACTCACTATGGAACTCGACGACATGAAACTCGCATGGCAGACACTGGATCGGCGGCTCGATCTGCAAAACGCACTCAACCTGCATCAATTCAGGGAAGGCAAACTCGACAAGGCGCGCTCGAAATTGCGCCGGCTGTACTGGGCAAAGATCGTGCAGATCCTGTTCGGCGATGCGCTGATTTATTTCGGCATCATGTCCGCCATCCGCCATCGCGACGTACCGCACCTGCTGGCTTGCAGTTTGTTCATGCTGGCCTATGGATTACTCACGGTTATTTTCGGTGGCGTGACCCTCGGAAAAATCGCCAGCATCGACTACACGGCGCCCGTGGTGGAAATCCAAAAGCGTGTCGGCGCCCTGCATCGAATCTACGCCCTGGCCAGCCTCTGCCTGGGACTGCCGTGGTGGTTCTTGTGGATCGCCATCTTTGTGCTGGAAATGAGGGCCAATCTGGGCGTCGATCTCTTCATCACGCTGCCCACCTTCATCTGGATCAGCGGTGCAACCGGCATAGCTGGATTCGTCGCGACCGCATGGTACCTCCGCCGGCGCAATGCCCGTTCGGTCGCGATCCCGGACGATACCGATACTCCGCGCAGCCTGCGCGAGGCGAAGGGCGAGTTGGAGGAGATCGAGCGGTTCGAGAAGATGTAGTTCTTCCCGACACGCATTCATCTTTTCATCGCGAATAAGCGATATAATGCCCGCCCCTCCCCTGCCGAGGGGCGCTGCAAGTCCGCTACGGGCGGAATCAGGCTCGGCAGGTTTTCGGGTTCCATTCCGAAACTGCGCCCAGTGAATCTACTGGAGAAGCCAATGAACGCCGTAGTCAAAACCGCCAACAAAGACGATTTCAAAGTCGCCGACCTGTCGCTCGCCGACTGGGGCCGCAAGGAAATCGATATCGCCGAGCACGAGATGCCGGGCCTGATGTCGATCCGCAAACAGTACGCCGCCAAAAAACCTCTCGCCGGCGTGCGCGTGACTGGCTCGCTGCACATGACGATCCAGACCGCGGTCTTGATCGAAACGCTCAAGGACATCGGCGCTGACGTGCGCTGGGCCTCGTGCAATATCTTCTCGACCCAGGACCATGCCGCTGCGGCGATCGCCAAGACCGGTACGCCGGTGTTCGCGTGGAAGGGCGAGACCCTGGAGGAATATTGGGACTGCACGCTCGATGCGGTGACCTTCCCGGGTGGCAAAGGCCCGGAGCTCGTTGTCGATGACGGCGGCGACGTGACCCTGCTGATCCACAAAGGTTACGAACTCGAACAGGGCGATCGCTGGGTCGATGGTCCGGCGTCCTCGCACGAGGAACAGGTGATCAAGAACCTGCTCAAGCGCGTCGCCAAGGAGCGCCCGGGTTTCTGGACCAACGTGGTCAAGGACTGGAAGGGCGTGTCCGAAGAGACGACCACCGGCGTGCATCGTCTGTATCAGATCGCCGAGACCGGCAAGCTGCTCGTACCCGCGATCAACGTGAATGATTCCGTGACCAAGTCGAAGTTCGACAACCTTTACGGCTGCCGCGAATCGCTGGCCGACGGCCTCAAGCGCGCGATGGACGTGATGCTCGCGGGCAAGGTCGCGGTCGTTTGCGGCTACGGCGACGTCGGCAAGGGTTCGTCGCATTCGTTGCGCGCGTACGGCGCGCGCGTGGTCGTGACCGAAATCGATCCGATCAATGCGCTGCAAGCCGCGATGGAAGGCTTCGAGGTCAACACCGTCGAATCGACCCTCGGCGACGGCGACATCTATGTGACCACGACCGGCAACAAGGACGTGCTCACGATCGATCATCTGAAGGCGATGAAGGACCAGGCAATCGTCTGCAACATCGGCCACTTCGACAACGAGATCCAGGTCGACGCGCTGTACGCGTTCCCCGGCATCAAGAAGATCAACATCAAGCCGCAGGTGGACAAGTATACTTTTCCAGCCGGCAACTCGATCTTCCTGCTCGCCGAAGGCCGCTTGGTCAACCTCGGTTGCGCCACCGGCCATCCGAGCTTCGTCATGTCGAACTCGTTCTCGAACCAGACCCTCGCGCAGATCGATCTGTGGGCGAACAAGGACAGATACGAAAAGACGGTTTATCGCCTGCCGAAGAAGCTCGACGAGGAAGTCGCGCGCCTGCATCTGGACAAGATCGGCGTCAAGCTGACCAAGCTCACCGATGCGCAAGCCGCATATCTCGGCGTCGACGTGAATGGGCCGTACAAGCCGGAGCACTATCGTTACTGATCCGGGGAAACGAAAAGACGGGTAGACGGGTAGACGGGTAGACGAAGAGCACGATGCACCCAAATCACTACAAGCTTGAGGTTTGGCAGGAACCCATGCGGCTCGTGCGCGACGTTTACTCGGCTACCCGCCAACTTCCTGATGAAGAGCGTTTTGGATTGACTGCGCAGATGCGACGCGCTGCTGTCAGCATCCCTTCCAATATCGCTGAGGGTGCGGCGCGCGGCAGCAAGGCAGAATTCGTACGATTTCTGCTGATCGCGCGCGGCTCGTTGACTGAACTCGACACTCAGCTATGGTTGTGCAAGGACTTGGGCTATCTGGACGATAAGTTCTGCGTGAACAGAATGAGCGCCTGTTTGCCAAACTCAATGCGTTTATTGCGCACAAGCGCTCGTCTGCCAGCAAGCAGCAAGCGTAGCCGCCTATGAACTCCGTCTCCACGTCTACCCGTCTATCCGTCTATCCGTCTCCCCAATGAATATCTCCTTCGAATTCTTCCCGCCAAAAACCGACGAGCAGAAAGCGACGCTCGAAGCGGCCTTGCCGAAATTGAAGGCGTTGCAGCCCGAGTACGTCAGCGTCACCTTTGGCGCGGGCGGCTCGACCTTGAGCTACACGCCGGAAACTGTGCGCCGGCTGCGCGACGAACACGGTTTCGACGCTGCGCCGCACCTGTCGTGCATGGGTGGCACGCGCGACGAAATCCGCAAGCTGCTCGACGAATACAAGACGATGGGCTGCAAGCGCATCGTCGCGTTGCGCGGCGATCTGCCATCGGGCATGGCGAGCTATGGCGATTTCCGCTACGCCAGCGAGCTGGTCGAGTTCATCCGCAAGGAACGCGACGGATCGTTCCATATCGAAGTCGCCTGCTATCCGGAAATGCATCCGCAGGCCGGCGACGCGCAATCCGATCTGAAGAATTTCATCACCAAGGTCAAGGCCGGGGCGAACGGTGCGATCACCCAGTATTTTTTCAACCCGGACGCATATTTCCGCTTCGTCGACGATGCGCGCAAGGCAGGCGTCGAGGTGCCGATCACGCCGGGCATCATGCCGATCACACAGTATTCGCAGCTGCGGCGGTTCTCCGACATGTGCGGCGCCGAGATTCCGCGCTGGATCGGCAAGCGTCTGGAAGCGTTCCGCGACGACGCCGACAGCATCCGCGAGTTCGGCGCCGACGTCGTCGCCGAACTGTGCCGCAAGCTGATCGACGGCGGCGCACCCGGCATCCACTTCTATACCCTGAACCGGTCCAAGGCGACTCTGGCAATCTGCGCACGGCTTGGATTGAGCTGAAGTCCCGCCCGGCGCCGTGCATTGCGCCGAAATCCGGCGGAAAATAGCCCCATGCCGCGCCGACCGACGCCTATTCTGCGCTTCCGCCTGCTGCTCGACACCGAACACGCGATCGGTCCGGGCAAGGCCGATCTGCTTGCCGCCATCGCCGCGACGGGATCGATCGCCGCCGCGGGCCGCACGATGGGGATGAGTTACAAACGCGCCTGGCAATTGATCGACGAGTTGAACCGCAGCTTTGCCGCGCCGCTCGTCGCCACCAGCAAGGGCGGCAAACGTGGCGGCGGCGCCGTGCTGACGCCGATGGGCGAACGCGTGCTCGCCGCTTACCGTGCGATCGACCACAAGGCGCAGACGGCACTCGCCGCCGAACTCAAGGCTCTGGCGCGCTTGCTGATCCGCTGAGCGATTCGCGGCCGAGCGGCTGGCGCGACAGGTCGGCGCGCGATATATTCACACAGCTATATCGCCACCGGAGTGTCCATGCCCTTGTTCGCCGCGCGTTCATTGCATCATCGCCCGCTTGCTGGCCTTGCCCTGCTTGCGTTCGCCATGCTGATGTCATTCGCACGTCCGGCATGCGCGGACGACCTGACCGTTTCGGCGGCGGCGAGCCTGACCAATGCGTTCGGCGAGATCGCGAAAGCGTACGAGACGCAGCATGCGGGCACGCATGTCGTGCTCAATTTCGCCGCGTCGGACGTGCTGCTCAAGCAGATCGAGCAGGGTGCGCCCGCCGATGTGTTCGCCAGCGCCGACGAGGTGACGATGGATCGCGCCGCAGGCAGCGGCCGCGTCGACGCGTCGACGCGCAGAGATTTCGCGACCAATTCGCTCGTGCTGGTTGCGCCGATCAGTGGCATCGCGCCGGCGGCGCTCGGCGATCTCAAACAGGAACGCTATAAACGCGTCGCGATCGGCAATCCCGACTCGGTGCCCGCCGGGCGTTATGCCAAACAGGTGCTCGTCGACGCCGGACTGTGGGACACATTGCAGCCGAAACTCGTCGACGCGCAAAACGTGCGTCAGGCACTGGATTATGTCGCGCGCGGCGAAGCCGAAGCCGGCTTCGTCTATGCCACCGACGCAGCGACGCAGGCGCAGAAAGTCCGCGTCGCGTTGAACGTGCCGACCGCGACGCCGGTGCGCTATCCGGTTGCCGTGGTTGCGGGATCGGTGCAGGAACGCGCGGCGCGCAGCTTTGTGGAATTTCTGTTTTCCGCACAAAGCCAGTCGGTGCTTGCGCGCTACGGATTCAGTCCTGCGCAACCGTGACCGAAGCGCTGCAACCGCTGCTGCTCACGCTCAAGGTTTCCGCACTCGCGACCGTGCTCGCGCTGGTTGCGGGCGTCGCCTGCGCGCGCGCACTCGGACGCCGGCGCGGGCTGGCGCGCGACGTCGCCGAGTCGCTGCTCACCCTGCCGCTGGTGCTGCCGCCGACCGTGCTCGGTTATTACCTGCTCGTCGTACTCGGTCGCAACGGCGTGATCGGCGGCTGGCTGCATGCGAATTTCGGCATCAGCCTGATCTTCACCTGGCAAGGCGCGGTGATCGCTGCGGCGGTGGCCGCGTTTCCGCTGACCCTGCGCGCCGCACGTGCGGCGTTCGCCGAAGTCGATGCGCAATTCGAACAGGCCGCGCGCACCCTCGGACTGACCGAAACCGCGGTTTTTTTTCGCGTCTCCCTGCCGCTGGCCTGGCGCGGCGTCTGCGCGGGCGCCCTGCTCGCGTTCGCGCGCGCGATGGGCGAGTTCGGCGCAACCCTGATGGTCGCCGGCAGTCTGCCCGGACGCACGCAGACGCTGTCGATTGCGATCTATAACGCGGTCATGGCCGGCGACGATGCAACCGCGCAAACCCTGGTGTTGATTTCGCTGGTTACCGCCGTCGTCATCCTGATTCTCGCGGCGCGGTTGCTGCGGCGTGCACCGCGCGGCTTGCAGGACGCGGCCTGATCCGATGCGCATCGAGGTCGATATCGACAGGACCCTGCGTGCGCGCGATCGGCAATTTCGCCTTGCCGCAAGCTTCGTCAGCACCGCCGGGATCACCGTGCTGTTCGGGCCTTCCGGTGCCGGCAAGACCCTGACCCTGCGCGCGATCGCCGGACTGCTGCACTGCGACCACGGCAGGATCGTACTCAACGAAACGACGCTGTTCGATTCCACGCATGGCATCGATCTGCCGGCGCGCCGGCGCGGCATCGGTTTCGTGTTCCAGGACTACGCGCTTTTTCCACATTTGAACGTTGTACAGAATGTGGCGTTCGCGCGAGCACAGGGCTGGTTTGCGCCGCGGCGCGCAATGGATGCGGACATCGGCGATTTGCTCGAAGCGTTCGCATTGAGCGAACTCGCTGAGAGCTATCCGGCGCAGCTGTCGGGCGGTCAGCGTCAGCGCGTCGCGCTGGCGCGCGCGATCGCCGCGCAGCCGCATCTGCTCCTGCTCGACGAACCGTTCGCCGCGCTCGACGCACCGCTGCGCGCACACCTGCGCACGGAACTGCTCGCGATACGCGAACGCTTTGCGATACCGATGGTGGTAATCACTCACGATCCGGACGATGTCGCAGCGCTCGGCGGCACGGTCGTCACGATCGAAAAAGGGCGCGTTTTGGAAGCTTAGAAGCCTCACTACAAAGGGCACGAAGTACACAAAGGAAATCTCTGCTTTCGCGTCCTTTGCGTCCTTCGCGGTAAATCTTGCGCTCTTATCCGCGCAGCCGAAAATCCAGCGTCGCAATCGCACCGCCCTGTGGGCGCGGTCCGAGCGAGACGCGCCAGTCGTAGAGTTCGCACAGGCGGCGCACGATTGCCAGGCCAAGTCCGGCACCCTTGCTGCCGGCGGACGTTTCGCCACGAACGCCACGCTCGAACAGCTTTTCCGCGTCCTCGGGCTTGATGCCAGGTCCGGAATCCTCGACCGTGACCTTGCCGCGCCCCGCGCCGACGGTGATGATCACATCGCCCCTGGGGGTGTACTTGAACGCGTTGCCGATCAGATTGCCGAGCGCGACCGCGATCACCGACGACGGCGCGACCACTTCGATCGGCTGATCAACGACGAAATGCACGTCGATGGGCTTGCGGCCGATATGCGAGCGATAGACATCGATCACCTGCTCGACGACTTTCGCGACGTCGGTGGTTTCGCCGTCGTTCGGCGCACTGCGCTCGCTGCGCGACAGCAGCAGCAACGCATTGGTCAGTTCGGTCGACTGCTTCGCCGCGCGCTCGATGCGTTTCAGGCGCTCGCGCAGCTTGTCGGTGATCTGATCCGAGCCGAGCATCAGCTCGGTTGTGCCCGAGATCACCGCAAGCGGCGTGCGCAGCTCATGGCTCACGTCGGCATTGAACTCGCGGTCGCGCGCGACGAGCGAGGTAAGACGGGCGGAATAGTCGTCGAGCGCGCTGGCGAGTTCGCCGACTTCATCGTGGGCGAAATGCGGCGCGAGCGGTTCGGGTTTGCCGGTCTGGCGCAAGGTGCGGATGCGCTGGGCCAGATCGGTGACCGGGCTCATCACGCGCCGCGACAGCCATTGACCGATCAGCAGCGACAGCAAGGCGAAGATCAGCACACCGGCGATCAATGCGGTAAACAGCTGGCGCTCGCTGAGTTTCTGCGTGCTGATGTCGTAGGTCAGGAATATCCACAGATCGGCGTCTTTGTACACCGCGAGCTTGTACGGCCGAATCTTGCCCTCGGCTCCGGCCTCCTCGATTTCGTAGACGCCGTTCTTGTCGTATTCGCGCCGCGTGAACGGCACGTTGGCGAACTTGCTCGCGCCGAAGACGTCGATTTGATAGCTGTTGATCTGATAGGGCGCGTTGGGATCGGGGTTCGCGCGCTTGAAGTCGACGAACTTCTGCAGCTCGCGCGAAAGACTGTTGTTGACGAGCTGATCCTCGAGGCGCGCGCGCATGTACACGGTGGCCGCCGCAAACAGTGCGGTCAAGCCAAACCCGAACAGGGCAAACGAGATGATGATGCGGCTGCGCAGCCGCCGGCGGAACTGCACGCGGTTCATGGCCGCGGCCGCGTCGTCTGGATGCGCGGCATGCCGGCGCCGCGCGCCAGATCAGTTCGTGGCCGCATCCGGATCGACCATGCGGTAGCCGATGCCGTGACGCGTCTGGATCAGCGGCTTGTCGAACGGCTTGTCGATCGCCGCGCGCAGGCCGTGGATATGCACGCGCAGGGAATCGCTGTCCGGCAGTTCCTCGCCCCAGACGCGGGTTTCGAGTTCCTGGCGCGTGACGACGGACGGGCTCGATTCCATCAGGTGCTGCAGCAGTTTCAGGCCGATCGGGTTGAGCTGGATCGTCTTGTCCGCACGATTGACGATCAGCGTGTCGAGGTTGTAGCTCAGGTCGGCGACCTGCAAAATGCGGCTTTGTATACCCTTGCCGCGGCGCGCGAGCACAGACAGGCGCGCTTCGAGCTCCTGCAGGGCGAAGGGTTTCACCATGTAGTCGTCGGCGCCGGAGTCGAAGCCGGTGAGTTTCTGGTCGAGCGCATCGCGCGCGGTGAGCATCAGCACGGGCGTTTGCCGGCGCGCCTCCTGCCGCAATTTGCGGCACAGTTCCAGGCCGTCCATGCCCGGCAGGGTGAGGTCGAGCACGATCGCGTCGAAATCATGCGCGATGGCCAGATGCAGGCCGGTGATGCCATCGCCGGCAAAATCGACCGTGTGGCTTTTTTCTTCGAGGTAATCGCCGATGTTCGCGGCGATATCGCTATTGTCTTCAATGACCAGTATGCGCATGTGGAAAGCTTACTCGCGTGAGGCCGAAAATGCTCGGCGAAATACTTCGGAGGGCGGATGCTTGATCGCGGCGCGGGGCGTGGAGTTCCCGGAGACGGCCAAGATGGCCAGCGCAGCGCTGCTCACTGGAAGTGCGGCGGCGGGCTGCCACCTCAGTCATCGGCAGGGACAATGCAAAACAAGCACCCAAGAAAAAGGCCCAAGGAGGTGTCATTGGGGGAACACACCTCGCTTGGGCCTAAAGCTACTGCCCCGATTACTGCAATCCGCCTGTCACTTGACCTGACCTTAGGAGTGTCGAGCAGAACTACAGTGTCATGGATGCTAGAGGACGGTCGATTAAATTCGTGTTAAAGCAGTCTGTGCGTTTCGTTAATTCGCGTCGGTTTCCGGTGTCGATTGCCGACATATATGCGAACCGGTCACTTCGCGACATATTTCCGGCGGCGCAGCGTGGGTGAACGCAAAGCTGCGTGCGTAACGCGACGCACCGTCGGTCTCGCCCGTTGCAAAACGCCACTGCTTCAGCGCCAAGATCGCGACTTGCTCGAACACGCCAGCCGGCTGCGCGTGACGCACGCGGATGTCGTGCACACTGCCATCGGCCGCGATGCGGAAATCGAGGTCGACCCTGCCGGTGACACCAGCCGCGAGAGCTTGCGCTGGGTACTGCGGCTGAACCATGGTTTCGATCTTCGGCAACCCCAGCGGGACCCTTGTTGCGTCCGGCGTGACGGCACGCGCCGCTTCCGTGCTCGCGCCGGCCATGGCCGTCGGCGATTCGGTCTCCGCCACGGCAGCCAGCGGCAGCGGCGCCAATTCAAGAACGCCCGGTTTGGCGACTCTGACCACGCCAAGCTGCAGATTGGCGATCCGGATTTGCGGTCGCGCCAGGCTGTCCACGAGATACCCACTGGAACTCGTTGTTGTCCGCTCGCCGGCTGGCACCGGCACCGGTGCGGTTGACGGCTCAGCCGCGGCCGGCGCGGCGGCGCGTGGCGCGGAAAGCCGGACATTGCCGCTGATCACGGCCATGCTCTCGCGCGGCGCCTGCATCACCGCTTCAGCCACGGCTGCGGGCGGTAACAGGTGCAGGCGCAATGCGGCCAGCGCGACGCCGGCAAATGCGAGCAGCATCGGCAAGGTCAAGCCGTTGCTGCGCGGCAGTGGTTCCAGTGCAAGCGCGTGGCGCGGATCGACGATGCGCCGAATGCGCGCGAACAGCACACCGCCGCCGGCGCCGAGCGCAGGCACAGTCGGACCGAAGTCGTGCTGCAGCTCCTCCAGATCGGCCAGCGTCCGCGCATAGGCGACGGCGTTGCCACCACCGAGCGTGAGCACGAGGTCGTCGCAACACTGTTCGCGCGCCTGGCGCACCTCGCGCGAAATCCAGTACACGGCCGGGTGATAGAACAGCAGGGTTTCGATGGCGACCTGGGCGAGATTGGCGAGATAGTCGAAGCGCCGCACATGGCTCAACTCGTGCGCAATGATCAACTCGATCTGCGCCGGGGTGAATCCGGTGAGCAGGCTCGCCGGCAACACGATCGCGGGCTTGAGCCAGCCGATCAGGGTCGGTGTGCCTATTTCGATCGAAGTCAGCAAACGCACCGGTCGCAGAATGCCGAAGCGCTGGCGCAACTGGATCAGACGCAGCTGCCAGTCGCGCGGCAATAGCGTGGCCGCGCGCACCGCACGCGCCAGCCGCCGCCAATGCAGGAACGAACGCGTAGCGATCAGGCACACGCCGGCCAGCCACAACGCGACAAACCAGGGCAAAGCCTGCTCCCATTGCGCAGTCGAAACCAATAGCGCCGTCGCCGCGATCACGCCATCGGGTATCGGCACCGCGGATGCGGATGCATTGCCGAGCGCATCGGCAACGGGCCGCAGCAACGCCAGCGTCGCCAGTGGGCACGCAAGCATCAGCAGCAATGCGCCCATGCCGAGCCGGTAACGCGCCCTCACGCTCGCGCAAAGCGGACGCAACAGCCAGTACGCCAATCCGATGAGAGCGCCTTGCCAGAGGAAATGCAGCAGGCTGCGGCCGAGCGCGTCGACCCATGGAAGCACGACTTGCATCCAGGCGTTCATCGCGGCTTCTCCGCGCCCGATTTCTCCGCATCGATGCGATTGAGCAGCTCGCGGATCTGCTTGAGCTCGGCCCGCGACGCTCGCGGATTATCGCCGAGCGCATGCAACACGAGCTGCGACGGCGAGTCGTTGAACAACCGCGTCACCATCTCCGCAAGGAAGCGCTTCTGCGTCCGCTGCTGGCTCACCGCGGCGCGATAGACATGGGCGCGCTGCGAGTCGTCACGCTCGACCAGCCCCTTGGCATGCATGATCTGCATGAGCTTGAGCGCCGTCGTATAGCCGGCGCCATTGCCGGCGTACAGTCTTTCGTGCACCTCGCGCACCGTGCAGTCCCCGTTCTCCCAGAGTACGCGCAGGATATCCAGCTCGGTCTCGGTCGGGCGCGGAGATGGCTCTTGCTCGTTGCGTGGTTTCATGGCAGCGGTTCACTCTTGGTCAGCATCTTCGAGGGCGTCTCCCTGCTCAACCGCCCTTGGCCGGACTGGATCTGTTCATCGCGGCGCTGTTGATGTTGGCGTCCTGCGCGTGATCCTGCATGTATTTCTGCGAGTCGCGACGCGCCCTCTCGATTTCAGCCACGGTCTTGCAGGTTGTGAGGGGAATATTCGTGCCAACCGGCGCGCGGCGCTCGCAGACCAGGCGATTGCTGTCGCTGTGGGTAAGGATGCCATTCAGATGCTCTTGCGTGTTGTATAGCCGGACCTTTTCCTCGTCCTTCATCGCTGCGACCGAACCCGCTTTCTGCAGCATCGCGGCCATCGAATTCAGATCCGCCTCCGCTTTACCCTTGTCGTCAGGGCGAATGAACTCATAGCGGCCGCCGGGGGACATCTCGGCACGAATCTGCGTGGCCGTGGCCACGAATTTTTCCGGTGTGTCGGCGACGACGGGTTTTTCAATGGGCCTGTCCGCCATGGCGACATTCAGGCAAAACGCTTGCACGAGCATACAAATGGCGAATCGAAGCAACGACAACTTCATATGACCCCCGACAAAGGTTGGAGAACGGTTCCTACGTAGGCTATCGTAGTTCGGTGATCCGACTGTTGTCAACGAAGTGTTTCGTAATTGGGTCACGGCAGCGCGGGACTGACTTTTCGCCTCGTGGCCTGGATTTTGTGCGGCCGCCGCCGGCGCACGCGGCGCTCGATGTAGGCGATGATTTCGCCGGCGATATCCACGCCGGTAGTCGCCTCGATGCCTTCCAGGCCGGGCGAGGAATTGACTTCGAGCACGAGCGGACCGCGGCGGGAGCGGAGCAGATCGACGCCGGCGACATTCAAGCCCATCGTGCGCGCGGCGCGCAGCGCGGTATCGGTTTCCGCTGCGCTGAGCTTTACCACCGTCGCCGTGCCGCCACGATGCAGATTGGAACGGAATTCGCCGTCGCGCGCCTGGCGCCGCATCGCCGCGACGACCTTGCCGCCGACGACGAAGCAGCGGATATCGGCGCCCTCGGATTCCTTGATGAACTCCTGCACGAGAAAATTCGCGTACAGGCCGCGGAACGCCTCGATCACGCTTTGCGACGTGGCACGCTTCTCCGCAAGCATCACGCCCTGACCCTGCGCGCCTTCGTTCAACTTGATCACATGTGGCGGATCGCCCAGCGTTTCCAGCAGATCGGCGGTGTCGTCCGGATTGTCGCCGAATACCGTCTCCGGCAGGCCGATGTTCTCGCGCGCGAGCAGTTGCAGGCTGCGCAGCTTGTCGCGCGCACGCAGCACCGCATCGGAGGTATTGGGCGTGAACACCCCCATCATCTCGAACTGGCGCAGCACGGCGGTGCCGTAGAACGTGATCGAATTGCCGATGCGCGGGATCACCGCATCGATGCCGCTCAGCGCGCGCCCGCGGTAACGCAGCGAGAAGTCGCCCGCGGCGATGCGCATGTAGCAGCGCAGCGGATCGAGCACGCGCACGCGGTGGCCGCGCTTGCGCCCCGCCTCGACCAGGCTGATGGTCGAGTATAATTTTGTATTACGCGACAAAATAGCAATTTTCATTTTGGCTTGTTTGGTTTGCCGCAGCGGTAGGAAGCGGCGGGGTCGAGCAGGAAACGATGGCCGAGCGCGCTGCGTCCGAGCAGCATCGGGAACAGCATATTGTGCCGGTTGGTCAGATTGATTTCAGCATCGAAGCCGATGCCACCCAGCTCGATGCGCGTGCGGATGAACCAGCGCAGGGTCGCATGGCCACCTGAGTCGCTGACCGCGCGGCGACCGATCGCCGGCGCCTCGCACTCGATGAGCGGCGCATGCCGGCGCCCGCTCGCCGCGACGCTGAAGCGCAGCCAAGTGAGGCCGGCGCGCTCCTGCGTCAGCAGCGTGTCGACGTGCAGCGAGGACGTGCGCGCACCGGTATCGATCTTGGCCTTGATTGCGGCCACGCCAAGTTCGGGGAGTGTCAGCCACTCGCGCCAGCCAATGACGATAAGATCGCGCTCGGTCACGCTGCTTCGTCTCCAATAAATACTCAGTTGGTGTTGCAAGGCGGCAATCGCTCTTGCGGCCCCTTTGAATCCGGGGGCGAAACGTTGCGCAGCTGGGATTTTCCGGTAGAGGGGTTGGAGCGGGTGAAGGGAATCGAACCCTCGTCAGTAGCTTGGGAAGCTACAGCTCTGCCATTGAGCTACACCCGCACATCAACAACTTGTTGAACTTCTTCTTTTACGCGGCATCGTTTTGGCACCATAACTCGGATAGATCGTTTACCGCCTTCCAAGGCCTAGCTTACTTCAACCGGGCGCCTGTCGCGAAGGGAGAAATAATCGGTGGAGGTCCATCGGACGCAGACTGGATAAGGTCGGCGTTGCCCCCTCCATGGTGCAGGAACGACGAGCAGGGGCTCGCCGGAAATTGCTTGCCATCGCCGCCAGGTCGCCGACGAAATGCTCGCTTTCCCGTGGTCACGTGGCGCTGCAGCCGAAAACCTTGACGCCCGAGCGCGATCGATTTTGCCCATGCAAACAATCGAACGCCGAGAACAATTGATATCGATAACGCCGATATCACGGATCGTTTTTCTTCGCTTGTCTCATGTCACCTTGGAACCTAGTCTTCGCAAAAGCGGCATGCGGACTCGTGCTTTGGAGAGTCGACCGTCGCTCACCAAGCAACAGGAGAATCGAGATGAGATGGCCTACGTCAATGCGTCAAGTCAATGTGTTTTGCGCGGTCGTGCTGGCAACGATGTGCGGTGCCGCAATGGCTGCATCGGATTCCGAGCAGTTCCAACGGTTCCAGGACCCGAATCAGTGGGGCGCCCCCGCGGGTAATTTGAGCTTGACTCGCTACAGCGCACTGAAGGAAATCAATACGGGCAACGTCAAAAGCCTGCAAATGTCGTGGGCGCAGTCGAGCGGCACTTTGCGCGGACATGAAGGGCAGCCGCTGGTGATCGACAATGTCGGCGGCAAACCGATGATGTATATCGAGAGCGGTTGGCCGAACATCGTCCAGGCACTCGACTTGAGCGACCCGGATCATCCGGTGCAGATCTGGCACTACAACAAGACCAGCGGCCGAGATGAGTCTGCAGTACCGCGCGCCTGCTGCGACACGGTGAATCGCGGTCTGTCGTATGCCGACGGAAAAGTCGTATTTGGCACCCTGGATGGTTACGTCATTGCCCTCGACGCCATTACCGGCAAGGAAATCTGGGTCGTCAAACACGCTCACCCGGATAAGGGTGAAACCCTGACGCCGGCCCCGATCATCGCCAACGACAAGGTGATCATCGGCTTCGGCGGCGATGAGTTTGCTGCGCGCGGCAGAGTCACCGCCTACAACCTTGCCGACGGCAAGAAGGTGTGGGAGTGCTACTCGACCGGCAGCGACAAAGACGTCTGCCTGACGCCCAATACCAACAAGAAGAACCCGCACTACGGCACCGCTGGCAAGGATCTCGGCATCCACAGCTATCCAGGTGATGAGTGGCAGCGCGGCGGCGGCACGGCGTGGGGCTGGTATGCCTACGACCCTGCACTCCACCTCGTTTACTACGGCACCGGCAACCCGGGGTTGTGGTCGCCTTCATTTCGCTGCAATGGACCGGCCACGCAAGAGAACTGCAATAACGGCAAGTCCGACAACAAGTGGTCGATGAGTATTTTTGCGCGCAACGTCGATACCGGCGACGCGGAATGGGTCTATCAGATGACCCCGTTCGACCAATGGGACTATGACGGAGTCAATGAACCCGTGCTGGTCGATATGGAAGTCGACGGCAAGATGCGCAAGACGCTCGTGCACTTCGACCGCAATGGCTTCGCATACGTTCTGGACCGTACAGACGGCACGCTACTGCGCGCCCACAAGTACGTCACGGTGAACTGGGCGGAAAAGATCGACCTGAAGAGCGGCCGTCCAATCAAGGTGGCCGAACATTCCCCGCTGAAGGTCGGCGTGAACACCCAGGTTTGTCCATCCTCAATGGGCGGCAAGGACCAGCAGCCGGTAGCGGTCGATCCTGCTGACCCCACGAATTTCTATGTTCCGACCAACAACTGGTGCATGGAAAGCGAACCCGAGGCGCGTTCGCACACCCAGCAAGGAACGGTTTACGTATTCGCAAACGTATACATGTATCCGGAAAAACTGGGCGTGACCGGCAAATTCAAGAAGTTCAACGTGGTGACCGGCAAGACCGAGTGGGAAATCCCCGACCCGTTTCCGAACTGGGGTGGTGCATTGGTGACAGCTGGCGGCTTGGCGTTCTACGGCAGCCTTAACGGAGATTTCCGTGCGGTTGATCGCTCGACGGGCAAGGTGCTGTGGTCACACAAGCTGGGCTCGGGAATCGTCGGCAACCCGATCACGTATTCTGTGAAAGGCAAGCAGTACGTGTCCGTCTGGTCAGGCATCGGCGGTTGGATCGGCCTGCCGGTCACAGCCGGTCTGGATTTCGGCGACAAGTTTGGCGCCATTGGTGCCACGGCAATCGCCAAAGCGTCCAACCTCGCCTCGATTCCGCAGGGCGGCACGTTGTACACCTTCAGAATAGACGGCATTTGATCGCTGCCAAGGCAGGTACCCGGTGGCTCTCGTCACCGGGTTTTCCCTGAGCGGGTGCGCGCGGCTCAGCGTGAGATGAGCGACGCTATTGTGGGTAACGACATCGATCGTGGGTTATCTGTTGAAGCACAAAGCACAGGTCAACTCATACGACGACCGCGGTTATACGCCCTTGATCAGCGCGATACGATCTGGCTACGTCGCGGTGGCGACCTATCTAGGCCAAGGTCAAGACCATTCCGGTACTGCTGGATAGCGGTGCCGATGTCAACGCCCGAGTCACGAATCGCCGAGTTGCTTCTTCGGGGGCAGACGTCGACGCACGCAGCGAGGACGGCCGCACAGCTCTGAGTGTCGCACGTGCCAACAATAACGATGCCGTCGTCAAGATCCCGGTACAGGCTGCGGAACGCAGCGCCGTCAAGCGACGCTGATCGGCGAAAGCAAGAGAGATGCCGTGCTCAATGAGACTGAAGACGCGTGCATTGGGGATGATCCGAACAACCCGGAAGCCGTGCTTCTTCGCAGGTGCGCGCATTTGCACAACCCATATCGAACCCGTGCGTCGCAAGAGTTCGATACCCCTTCAACTTACTCAGAAGTCAGCAAGTAGCACGACCGAATGGCCGTTTCCCCTCTCCCCTTGTGGGAGAGGGTGGCGCGCAGCGCCGGGAGAGGGGAAGGCGCCGCAGGCCTGCTGCGCAGGCGTCACCCTCTCCCCAACCCCTCCCCCATCAAGGGGGAGGGGCTCATTCCCACATCGGCAAACCGCACAGCATCGATCCGCCTGTCCTCTTACTTTCAGACCAGCCTGTAAGGAACGGCAAATCAGGAGCAAAGCAACCGCACTTATTCCGGGGTTCCTTAGCCTCTCAATATCAACAGTGCCAGCGCAGCAAGAAATACCGCCATGCTGACGGCGACGATCCACAGTGGATTCGGCGGGCTCTCGTCGCGTTCAAGCGCCATCGCTTGGGTCAACGACCGCGGGTGCACGTGCCTCGGCCTGGGAGGGTAGAGCCGCGTGCGCGCTCGCGCGCCCGCGATCGTTGATGGTGTAGAAGACGTTTGGTTGAGTCTGACAGGTGAAATCATGTCCGCTCCTTGAAGCGTTCCGGAAACTGTTTGACAAGCGCATCAGCGATCGCACTCGTCCTGCGTCTTGGTCGAATCCAGAATGATTCGACGGATGCGGAAGAAGGTAGGCATCGGAACTGCATTCGACAAGCGATTTATATCGAACTTTGGTATCGAAGTTATCGATGGCAGGACATCGGCGAGCTTCGCGCTTTTCAGAGCACGGGATCAGGGCGTGGCAGAATTTCGTGTCAGCAGCTGGCGCAGGACCATCTGCAGGATCCCGTCGTGGCGGAAATACTCCACTTCCGCGGGCGCATCGATCCTCACTGTCGTCTCGAATTCGACTCGTGCGCCCTCTGGCCGAGTCGCTACAACGTGTGCGATCTGCCGCGGCGTGATGCCGCCTCCGATCCCGGTTATCGAAAAGGTCTCGAAACCGGTCAGGCCCAACGATTCGGCCGACGCCCCCGCATTGAATTGCAGCGGCAGTACTCCCATGCACACGAGATTGCTGCGGTGAATGCGTTCGTACGACTGAGCGATCACCGCTTTGATACCGAGCAATGCGGAGCCCTTTGCAGCCCAATCGCGAGAACTTCCTGATCCATATTCCTTGCCGGCGATCACGATGAGCGGCGTCGCGTCCTGCTGGTAGCGGACAGCTGCGTCGTAAATGCTCATCGTCTCCCCGCTCGGGACATGGCAGGTCCAGGGGCCTTCCTTTCCCGGCACCATGAGGTTGCGCAGCCGGATATTCCCGAACGTGCCGCGCATCATCACTTCATGGTTGCCGCGACGCGAACCGAAGCTGTTGAACTCCTGCGGTGGCACGGAACGCTCCAGCAGATACTTGCCGGCGGGAGACTTCACAGGGATCGATCCG
>NZ_DATBQK010000060.1:0-12482 GCF_036560865.1 Rudaea sp. | reverse complement strand
CATGACGAAGCCGCGAAATTCCAGATAATCCCAGATGTTCGCCGCGATATCGCGCTGGTCTTCAACGAGGAGGATGCGCAGCATGGTGCGATTACTTTACGCCGGTGAGCGGCGCCGATAGCTGCGCCTTGGCCGACAAGTCTGCGATGGACGGCCTTAAATTCCTCTGAATTGCCCGCTCAACGCGCAATCAGTGGTAGCGACACCTGCTGGGTTTCGATGCGCCCCACGCCGGCCATGATTTTCTTGAACTCGCTGCGGCTCACGGACACATAACGCTCGTTGCCGCCGATCTGGACCTGCGGCCCGTCGCTGACCACGCGCCCATGCTCGTCGACGCGCACGACCATCGTCGCTTTCTTGCCGCTATGGCAGATCGTCTTGATCTCGATCAGATCGTCCGCCCAGGCGAGCAGATACTGACTGCCTTCGAACAGTTCGCCGCGGAAATCCGTGCGCAGGCCGTAGCTCAACACGGGAATCTTCAGTTCGTCGACGATCTCGGTGAGCTGCCATACCTGCGCCTTGCTCAGGAACTGCGCTTCGTCGACGAGTACGCAGTTAAGGGCGCCGTGCGCAGCGATATCGGCACGCGTCAGGCGCGCCAGGTCGTCGTCGCGCGTGAACATGTGGCCGTCGGCCTTGAGTCCGATGCGCGAGGCGACCACGCCGTCGCCGTAGCGGTTATCGAGTTTCGGCGTGTAGATCAGCGTGCGCATGCCGCGCTCGTGGTAGTTGTGCGCGCTCTGCAGCAAGGTCGTGGTCTTGCCGGCATTCATCGCCGAATAGTAAAAGTATAATTTTGCCATTGGAGGGTAGGGCTGAGGGCTGAGGGCTGAACGACTTAAGCGACGGGCTGCCGGTGGAACAACAACAATGAAAATGCGCGACCCGTAGAGTACCGCAACACGCTACCATCTCTCAGCCCTCAGCCCTCAGCCCTGATCATGCTCAACCCGCAACAACGCGCCGCGATCGATTATTGCGACGGGCCGCTACTGGTACTGGCCGGTGCGGGCTCGGGCAAGACGCGGGTGATTACCGAGAAAATCGCGCACTTGGTCGCGCGCAAGCATCTCGCGCCGAACAAGATCGCTGCGATTACATTCACCAACAAAGCCGCGCGCGAAATGCACGAGCGCGCGACGCGGCTGCTCAAGGGCGAGGCCGCACAGCAATTGACCCTGTGCACGTTTCACGCACTCGGCCTGAAATTCCTGCAGATCGAGCATGCGCAGCTTGGCTTGAAGCGCGGCTTTTCCGTGTTCGACGCCGACGACAGTACGGCGATCATCAAGGAACTGTTGCCCGCCTCGATCAAGCCCGAGCAGTTGTTCGCCTTGCGCAATCTCGTTTCGGCGGCGAAGAACAACGGTCTCGCGCCCGTGCAGGCAAGCGAGCTCGCGCGCAGCCCGCGCGAACTCGAAGCGGCGACTTTGTATGCCAATTACCAGAAGCGCCTGGCTGCGTTCAATGCGGTGGACTTCGACGACCTGATCCGCCTGCCATTGAGCTTGCTCGAAGCCAATGCGGACACGCGTGCCGCCTGGCAGGAGCGTATCCGCTATCTGCTGGTCGACGAATATCAGGACACCAACACCGCGCAATATCGTTTGCTGCAGCAGCTTGCCGGCGCGCGCGGCGCGTTCACCGCGGTCGGCGACGACGATCAGTCGATTTACGCGTGGCGCGGCGCGAATGCGGAAAATCTCGATCAGCTCGGCCGCGATTATCCGCAGCTCAAGGTGATCAAGCTTGAACAGAACTATCGCTGCACGCAGCGCATCCTGCGCGCGGCGAACGCGCTGATCCGGCACAACCCGCATGCGCACGAAAAGAACCTGTGGTGCGAGCACGCGGAAGGGCCGCCAATCCGCGTGCTGGTCTGTCGCGACGACGAACATGAGGCCGAACGCGTCGCCGCCGGCATCGCGCATCTGGCACAGAAGCACAAGGCGCAATGGAGCGAGTTCGCGGTGCTGTATCGCGGCAATCACCAGTCGCGGCCGTTGGAGAAGGCGTTGCGTCTGGCGCGCGTGCCCTATCATCTGACCGGCGGCACCGCGTTTCTGGAGCGCGCCGAGGTCAAGGACGTGCTCGCCTATCTGCGCCTGATCGTCAACCCGGACGACGATGCGGCCTTCGTGCGCATCGCCAATGTGCCGCGCCGGGACATCGGCGCGATGACGCTGGAAAAACTCGGCGAGCTGGCGCAGTCGCGGCATGTTGCGATGCTGGGCGCGGCGCGCAGCGACGCCGTGTTGAAGCAACTGGCCACGCGCTCCGCGTCGGCACTTGCGGGTTTCGCCGAGATGCTGCGCGAACTGGAAGGCGATGCGCGCAAGGCCTCCGCCGCCGAACTCGTTGAGCAGGTCATCCAGCGCACGCGCTATCTCGAACATCTGCAGGTCGATAGCAAGGACACGGCGGTACGCGCGCGGCGCGCAGAAAACCTCGGCGAACTCGCCGACTGGTTCCGCGCGATGCAGAAGACCGACAGCGGTATCGGCGATCTTGCCGCGCAACTCGCCCTGCTCACGCATGCCGATCGCGAGGACCCGGGCAACGCGGTGCGCCTGATGACCCTGCATTCGGCGAAGGGGCTGGAATTCCGCTTCGTCAATATCGTCGGCGTCGAGGAAGGCAAGCTGCCGCATGCGGCCGGCATCGAGGAAGGCCGCACCGAGGAGGAGCGCCGCCTGCTGTACGTCGGCATTACCCGCGCACGCGAAAACCTGTGCCTGAGCTATAGCGCGCGGTCGCGCCGCTACGGCGAAATCGTCGCCAACGAGCCGAGTCGTTTTCTCGCCGAACTGCCCGCCGCCGATCTGCATCGCGACGGACTCGATGCCGAGCTCGATGCCGAAACGCGGCGCGAGCACGCGTCCTCGCATCTCGCGCGACTGGCAAGCTTGCTGGCGGATTGATCAGAGCAACAGCCGCCGCACGCGAAGGACGCCAAGCGACGAAGCAGGTTGTCTAAAAGTTTTCGCTTTCTTCGTGTACTTTGTGTCCTTGGTGGTGAATCCTTGAGCCTGGCTTGCAGGAGTCTGTCATGCGCCCATTCGTCAGTTTGCCGATACTTGCCTGCCTGCTGGTCGGCTGCGCAACAACTTCGCCGAAGCCGGCCACGCCCGTGGCCGAGCCGCCGCCCGCCGCCGTTACACCGAAAACGCCCGGCGCCGACGACGATCTCAATGCTCTCGCCTGGGCGCAGACCGCGATCGAACACAACCTCATCTATCGCGAGGTGTATCGCAACGCGCAGGAAAAACTGTTGCGCGCGCTCAAGGATCCGCGCTGGGATGCGCTGGCCAAGGACGATCGTAATGGCACGCTCAAGGGTCTCAAGCCTGCCGTTATTCTCGATATCGACGAAACCGTGCTCGACAATTCGCCGTATCAGGCGCGCCTGCTGCGCTCGGGCAATGAGTTCGACGAATTCAGCTGGGCGCAATGGTGCAAGGAGAAAAGCGCCAAGCCGCTGCCCGGCGCGCTGGAGTTCACCCGCTTCGCCGCGCAACACGGCGTGACGCTGTTTTATCTGTCCAATCGAGCGCGCGATTTGAATGCCGCAACGGTCGCCAACCTGGGCAGCGCGGGCTTTCCGCTCAACGCCGGCGACGATTCGTTTCTCGGTCTCGGCACCCTGCTCAAGGGCTGCGAACAGGTCGGCTCGAACAAGGGCTGCCGGCGCAAACTGATCGCACAGCACTATCGCGTGCTGATGCAGTTCGGCGACCAGCTCGGCGATTTCGTCGACGCGGTCGTACCAACGCGCAGCGGTCGCGCCGATGCGGTGGCGCCGTATCTCGACTGGATCGGCGAGCGCTGGTTCGTGCTGCCGAACCCGACTTATGGATCCTGGGAGTCGGTGCTGTTCGGCGACGAGTGGAGCAAGCCGCGCGAACAGCGGCGGCAGGAAAAAATCAACGCGCTGCGAGTCGAGTGATGGCCGTCTATACGCCCAAGAATATTCCGACGCACGAGCGCCTGATTTTCGCGCTCGACGTGGCGACAGGCGCCGAAGCGAGCGCCTGGATCGAGCGCCTCGGCGAGGCCGTGAGTTTCTACAAGATCGGTCTGGAACTGCTCGCTTCGGGCGACTACTTCAGCGTGCTGCACGAACTCGAACGGCGCGGCAAGAAGATTTTCGCCGACCTCAAATTCCACGACGTGCCCGCAACCGTCGCCGCGGCGGTCAAGGGACTGGCGCGCTATCCGGTCACCTTCTGCACGATCCACAGCGACAGCCGCGCGATGCTCGAAGCGGCCGCCGCGGTCAAGGGCGACTTGCGCCTGCTCGCGGTCACCGTGCTGACCAGCCTGAACCAGGCTGATCTCGGCGACCTCGACATCCGCGCGGAACTGGCGAGCGTCGTGACGACGCGTGCGCGCCAGGCGCTGGCCGCCGGCTTCGACGGTGTCGTGAGTTCCGCCCACGAGGTCGCGCGGCTGCGCAGCGATATCGATCACCGCTTGATCTGCGTGTGTCCGGGCATTCGTCCTGTTGCGACGGAAGGGACCCTTGCCGATGACCAGAAACGTACGCTCGACGCCGCACAGGCGCTGCGCGCCGGTGCGGACTACTTGGTGATCGGACGCCCGATCCGCCTCGCAGCGGACCCACGCGCGGCGGCCGAGGCGTTGCAGACAAGCATCGCAGCCGCGATGCAGACTATATAATCTATAATATTCAATGAATTAACTTGGATAAACTAAAGTATTGCATTAGCAATGCCGTTTAAGTATATTCGCCGGCGGGCATTTCGCGATGCCGAGCTATTCGTAAACACCAAACTAGAACGCCCCGGTTTCTACAAGAAACACCGCAAAAAACAAGAAATGTTCCCTCCGGCTTGCGCCGGAACTCTGCTGGACGGCCACAAGCCGTCCTTTTTTTCGGCCCCGCTCCGGCAAGCTCAGTCGGAATTCGGATCGCCGGGCGTCTCGGCATTCGGCACCGGCACATTGCCGCCACGGCAGGCATCGGCCACCGCATCGGCGCGGAACAGCCACCATTCGCGCCGGTTGGCGTGACCGACATAATGCGCCCGGGTCTGATCGATACACGGCGCCATCGCCTCAGCCAGCACGAAAATCCAGCGCTGCGCGGGCGCGGCTTCCTGCCAGCGAATCGCAGCGGCGAGCTGCTCGTGCCAGGGTTTGGCGAAGCCGAAATCGGCAACCGGACGATCGGCAAGTAGCAGATTCTGCTCCTTCCACGCGACCAGACCGAGTTCAGCGTTCGGCCCAATCATCTCGCCGGCTTGATGCATAACGCCACGCGCGGAGCTGGAGTCGTTGAGCAACGGATAAGCCCAGAAACTCCACAACAACCACAACCCGGCAAGACCGGCGAGCAAGCCCTTGGCACCTCGGACCACGCGGAAATACACGGCGCAGGCCAGCATCCATGCGCCTAACGCGATCAACAGCCACCACAATGCAGCGCCGCCGTCGCCGAAGCCGCGTTGCCCGGCAAGATCGTGCGCGAGCTTCCATTTTCCCGACGCGGCGAACCAGCCGGCGCCGACAAATCCGGCACCGAGAACGCCGAGCAACGCAATCGCAAGCACGCGGAACCAGCGCCGCTGCACAATCTCGCCAAGAAACGGGCCGCAGCACAACGCGACCCACGGCAGCGCAGGCATGATGTACATGTCACGCTTGCCCGCCGGAACGCTGAAGAACACGATCACCAGCACGACCCAGGCGAGCGGCAGCAGGAAGCGCGCATCTCTCGCGCGCAGACGCTGCCACCATGCGGGCACGGTGCCGAACCAGGTCAGCCACAGCGGCAGCCAGCCGGTCGCGATCACGCCGAGGTAATACCAGGGTGCTTGCTGGTGATCCCAGGAATCGGTGTAGCGCGCCGCGGTCTGCCGGAACAGGATATCGTGCAGATACGCCTGATATTCTGGCGCCGGATTGCGACTCACGACCAACAGCAGCGGCAGCAGCCACAGTGCGAGCGCCGCAAAAAACGCGAGGCCGCCGCCCAGCCAGCGCAACGTCGCGCGCGATGTCGATGCGACAAAATTCCAATGTGCGCAACGCGCAAAAATATACGGAACGAACATCAGCAACGCGAGTACGCCGACGCCCTTGGTGATCACCCCCAGACCTGCGGCGAAGCAGCCGAGCCAGTACGCGCGCCAGTCCGGGCCGAGCAGGAAATGCCGCAGCAGGCCGTAATTGGCCAGCGTGAGAAAGAACGTGACCGTTGGATCGATCTGCGCGCGCTTCGCCTGATAGACGAACTGGAACACGGTAAGCAAGGCGACTGCGGCGTACAGACCGGCGCGGTGATCCCATAGCCTTCGTGCAAGGTCATAGGTGAGCCACAGCGTGCCGAGCGCGGCGAGCAGTGACGGCAACAGGAACGCAATGCGCCAGTTGCCGATCAGCTCGTAAGCCGCCGCCTGCATGGCCATGAAAGCCGGCGGCTTGTCGGCGTAGATCTCGCTGCCGCGGTGTGGAATCAGCCAGTTGCCGCTGTCGACCATCTGCCGTGCCGACAGTGCGAAGCGCGGCTCATCGGCCGGCCACGGATCGCGCAGGCCGATGCCCGCGCCAAGGATGATCAGCGCAAACAGCAGGAACAGCCACAGCTCGCGCCGGGTTTGCGCCGCTGCGCTCTTCGTCGCCAAATCGTTCATGTCGCTGCGGCGCCTGTGCCGTCGCGCGGCAGGCGCAAGGTGAATACCGCGCCGCCACCGGGGCGGTTCTCGGCGCGCATGCTGCCGCCGTGTTCCTCGGCGATTTTCTTGGCCACCGCGAGGCCCAGACCAGTGCCTTTGATCTTGCTCGTCGTGTATGGCTCGAACCAGCGCTCGTCGAAACCGGCAGGCAGGCCGGGGCCGTTGTCGGCAACCGCAAGTTCGACCCAGCCGCGGCCGCCGTCGGCGCCTTCGCGCGTGCTCACCTCGATATGCGGCTTGCGCTCGCCGCTCATCGCTTCGAGCGAATTCTTGATCAGGTTGTGCAGCAGCTGGCGCAGGCGCACGGCGTCCGCGCGCAAGCCCGGATCGCCGGCCGCGAACCGGCGTGTGAGCTGGATGCGCTGATCGTTTTCGTAAAGATCCAGCACCTCGCTGGCCAGCGCGTTGATCGAGAACGCGCGCGTATCGATCTGCAACGGACGCGCGTAGTCGCCGAACGCGTTGACCATCGCCTTGAGCGCTTCGACCTGATTGACGATCGTGTGCGTGGCGCGATCGAGTATCTCGGTTTCCTCCGGCGGCAGACGGCCGATGAAACGCCGGCGCAAGCGTTCCGCCGCGAGCTGGATCGGCGTCAGCGGGTTCTTGACCTCGTGCGCGAGGCGCTGCGCGACCTCGGCCCACGCCGCATCGCGCTGGGCGCGATTGAGCAGGGTCAGGTCGTCGAACACGGCGACGATGCCGGCATCGCTGCCCAGCGCGGGCGCGAGTTCGGCGCCGCGCAACATCAGTACGCGGCGCTCGCCGTTCGGGTTTTCATCCGCCGTGCCGAGCACGATTTCCTGGCGCCATTCGCGCGTGCCTTCGCGCATGTGCTTGAGAATCGGGTCGATCAGCGGAACCAGGATCGCATGCTCGCCGCGCACGACATCCAGATGCTGGCCGACATAACGCGACAGCGGGATGTCGAGGATCAATTCCGCCGCGCGATTGGCGGTGCGCAGGATGCCGTCGCGATCCAGTCCGAGCACGCCCGCGGACAGGCGCTCGAGCACGGCTTTCAAGTACATGCGCTGCGCGTCGGTTTCCTGCGCGCTGCGCGATACACGCGCGCTGGCGAGCTCGAGTTCGCGCTGCATCTGGTTGAACGAGTTGAGCAGGAAACCGAGTTCGTCGTCGCTCGCCACCGGCAGCGGAGTGTCGTAGCGTCCCTCGCCGACCGCGCGCGTGGCCGTGGCCAGGCGCCCGATCGGCGCGGTCAGGCGGCGCGCGACACCGAACGCGGTGAGGACCGCGAACAGCGCGGACAGCAGCAACACGAAGGTCAGCACCAGGGAGAAGGTGAGTTTCAGCGAATCGCGCAGGAACTTGAGCCGCTGGAAATCGAAATTCGCCTGTTCGACCGCCGCGGTCAGCGGCTGGATCTGCGGCGGCACCGGAAACAGCGCCTGCAGCAGACGTTGGCTGCCGGGCGCGGCATCCGGCAGCGGCATCACCACGCGCAGCTTGAGACTGTCCTGGCTGCCGACCGGTTCGGCGAGGGCATAGCGCCCGCTGTCCTTGATCTGCAGCAAGGCGGCCGAATCCGGATAGAGCGGGTTGAGGAAGCGCGGGTCCGAACTCTGCGTAGCCAGCACGGCGCGGTTGTCGCCGAACACGGTCAACTGAGTGGCGCCCTGCGCGTCGAGCGCGCTGTCGATGCGCGCCTGCAATCCTGCGTCGGGCACATCGGCCAGGTCGCGCGCGATGCCCGTCGCGCTCTGCTCGGCCGTATGCAGGCGTTCGTCGAGATACGCCTTGCCGATCTCCAGCGCATCGCTCAAGCCCTGTTCCAGACGCACGTTGAACCAGGAGTCGATTGCCGCATTGAGAAAGAACAGCGAAAACCCGTACACGACCACCACCGGCGGCACCGCGAGCGCGATCAGCATGAGCAGCATGCGCCGGGTCAGACGCGCACCGGGCACGCGCTGCTGCAATTCGCGCGACAGGCGCACGAGACGCTGTGCGATGATCGCGATCAGCACGAGCAGCGCAAGCGCAGAAGCGACTAGGATCCACGAGTAGTAACTGCCGAGTCGGTTGCTGCCGACCGCCGCATCGCGCGCGAGCAGCAGCGCGGCCGCCAGCAGCACGAATACCGCCAGCGCCGGCAACACGCGGCGCACGACGAGAATCAGCCAGCGGTTGGCGGCACGGGCCATGTATAGCTTCCAGTGGACAGGCGCCAGGACGCATCGATCAGCGCAGGCAGGCGCAACGCGCCCGGCAGATTGTCGCGTTCGAGCTCAATGCGCAAGCTGTAGCGCTGCGCTGTACCGCCCTGCATCGCCGGCACGGACCAGCTCGCCGGCAGATCCAGGCGCAGGTCGGCGATCGCCGCAATTAACGATGCGCGCGCGGCATAACTGCGCGTCTCCGCACCGTCCGGATCGCGCAATTGGTACTGCCGGGTCAGGGGGAAATAGCGCAGCTCGCGATGCCAGCTAGTCTGCGCCAGCGTGCGCTGCCAGCCCAGCAGCGCTGGCGCCTGCGCCTTGAGCGTGATGGCGAAATCGAGCGCGATGCCGTGATCGAGCGCATCGAGCAAGACCGCGCTCGGCTGCCAGTCGATTTGCGCGTTCAACTGGCCGTACTCGATCGCGGCCGCGCGCACGGCGAACGCACCCGCCGCCGGCGCCTGCACGCAGGCCGCCAGCGCAATCGGAGAAAGTATACTAATCAGCTTTTTCCACAACCGCATAGAAGAATCCGTCCATGCCTGCCGCGCCCGGCAGATTCTGCGCGCCACCACCCGTCGGCGCGTGCCAACCGGCCGGCGCGTCCGCACGCAAATGCGCATCCGCGTGTTGCGCAACGAAGCGCACGATCTGCCTCGCGTTCTCATCCGCGAGCAGCGAACACGTCGCATAGACTAAGCGTCCGCCCTTGCCAAGCAAAGGCCACAGCGCATCGAGCAGGCGCGCCTGGGTTGCGAGCAAGGCCGGCATGTCGTTCGCACGCCGATGCAGCTTGATATCCGGCTGGCGGCGCAGGATGCCGCTGGCCGAGCATGGCGCATCGATCAGGATGCGCTGGAACGGCACGCCGTCCCACCACGCTGCCGGCTGCGCCGCATCGCCGGTGCGCACATCGGCGGACAGCTGCAGGCGCGCAAGATTTTCGTGCAGTCGTGGCAAACGCCGCGTGTCGCTATCGACGGCGACAAGATGCACGTCGGCGCGTTCGAGTATCTGCGCGCTCTTGCCGCCCGGCGCAGCGCAGGCGTCGAGCACGCGCTGACCATCGCCGAGATCGAGCAGGTCCGCGGCGAACTGCGCGGCGCCGTCCTGCACCGAAAACGCGCCGTCCGCATAACCAGGCAGGCGCGTGATATCCGTACTCTGCGCCAGCACGATCGCATCCGCAGTTTGCTCCGGCGCATGCGCGGCGACGCCCGCCGCAGCGAATTGGTCGAGCAGGGCCACGCGCGTTGCGCGGCGCCGGTTCACGCGCAGCCACAGCGGCGCCTGCGCATTGTTCGCGGCGACAATCGCATCGACGTCCGCGGGCCAATCAGCCTTGAAGGCATGCAGCAGCCAGCGCGGATGCGCGCTGCGTGTGACCTCGTCGGCATCGAGCTGCGCGCACAGCGCCACGCGCTCGCGCAGCCAGCGCCGCAACAGTGCATTGGCGAGGCCGGCGTATTTGGGTCGGTTCAACGCGCGCATCGCCTCGACCGTGGCCGCAACCGCGGCGTATTCCGGCAGACGCAGCACCTCGAGCTGGATCAAGCCGAGCACGATTAGCGCATGCGCCTCGCCGTCGCGCAGCGGGCGCTCGAGCAGGCGCGCGACCGCCGCGTCGTAGCGCAGCCACCAACGCGCGCCTTCGTGCAGCAGGCTCGACAGCAGGGCGCGATCGCGCGCGTCGTGCAACTTTGTGGAAAATATTGCAAATGTCGCGCGCAGCGAATCGCCCTGCACGATGCGTGCGAGCGCCTGCGCGGCGAGCCCGCGCACATTCGCGGCGCCCGGCGTGGGCGCGCTCATGGGCCGTGCGCTGTTGCGGCAGTCTGTTTCAATTCGGGTCGCGCGTTGAGGTAATCCGCTGCCGTGATGCGCCGACCGCCGGCGCGCTGCAGTTCGAGGATGCGCAGCACGCCGTCGCCGCAGGCGATATCGATGCCCGCGCGCGTCGCCGCAAGCAGCGTCCCCGGTGGCGCCGAACCTCGGCTCCCGGGCCCCGGGTCCCGCGCCTTCCACACACGCAGCGTTTCGCCTGCCACATCGCCTTCAGCGACCGGCCAGGGATCGAATGCACGCACCTTGCGTTCCAGCGCGAGCGCGGATTCGTTCCAGTCCAGGCGCGCCTCGGCCTTGTCGAGCTTGTGGGCATACGTCGCCCCTTGCTCGGCTTGCGCCGAAGGCGGCAAAGCCGCGCCGTGCAGCACTTCTTCCAGACCCTCGCCCAATAATTGCGCTCCGAGTCGGGCAAGCCTGTCATGCAGCGTGCCGCCGGTATCGTCTGGCGCAATCGGCAGCGCGCGCCGCAGCAGCACCGGCCCGGTGTCGAGCCCGGCTTCCATCTGCATGAGGCATATGCCGGTTTCGCGGTCGCCGGCCAGCAGCGCACGCTGGATCGGCGCCGCGCCACGCCAGCGCGGCAACAGCGAGGCGTGTACGTTCCAGCAGCCGAGGCGCGGAATCGCAAGCACTTTCTTCGACAGGATCAGGCCGTAGGCGACGACGACGATCAGGTCCGGCGCGAACGCGGCAAGCCGTTCGCGCGCGACGGCCTCCCTGAAATTTTCCGGTTGCTCGACGGTGAGGCCCGCTTCCAGCGCCGCCTGCTTGACCGCACTGGGCGTGAGTTTGCGCCCACGTCCGGCAGGACGATCAGGCTGGGTATACACGGCGGCGATTTCCACGCCGTCGCGGCGGCAGGCATGCAAATGCGGGACGGCAAACTCAGGCGTTCCTGCGAACACCAGCCGCAGCGGTTGGGTCACGCTCAGGCTTCCGCGGCCGCGCGGCGCTGCTTGTCCAGCTTCTTGCGCACGAGTTCGCGCTTGAGCGGCGAAAGATAGTCGACGAAAAGTTTGCCGACCAGATGATCTATTTCGTGCTGGATGCACACCGCGAGCAGACCGTCGGCCTCGAAATTCTGCGCTTTGCCGTGGCGGTCCAGCGCTTCGACCACGATGCGGTCGGCGCGCTCGACATCGGCGAAGACGCCCGGCACCGACAGGCAGCCTTCCTGATAGGTCTGGCTGCCTTCGCTGGCGACGATCTTCGGGTTGATCAGCACCATTGGCTGGTCTTTTTCCTCCGACACGTCGAGCACCAGCAGCTGCTTGTGCACGTTGACCTGGCTGGCCGCAAGGCCGATGCCGGGCGCGGCATACATGGTCTCGAACATGGCGTCGATCAGGGTCTGCAACGCGGCATCGAACACGCTCACGGGCTGCGCCTTGGTGCGCAGGCGTGGATCGGGGTATTCGAGAATCTGAAGCCGGTTCATGCTCGTGCAAACGTTGCTGTAGCGGGCTGAAATTGTACGTCAATCGCCTGGCGGGCGCGACCGCAAGCGGCCTGTTTGGAGCCGGCGCGGCCCGCATGTGCGCAGCGGAGCGTGATGGGCTGCCCAAAGTCTGCCGGAAATCGTGGTTTTTTTTCGCCAAATTTGCATTACACTCACGCAGTCCTTGGGGAAAATCAGGTTCTTAGCCGCCATGCTTAAAAGACTACCTGCGATCTTCGCCGGCTTCTTGGTGACGCTTGTGGCTTATGCCGCGAACGTCGAACTGGTTGCGAATCACCCGGATACGTACGTCGT
>NZ_DATBQK010000059.1:0-5756 GCF_036560865.1 Rudaea sp. | reverse complement strand
CTGGGCCATCGCGCGGTGCTCGCGCGCGTGCGCGAGCGGGCGCGCGAGTTGAATCTGGTCTCGGTGGTCACCAGTTTCGAGCCGTTGCCGCGCGAGTTTTTCGCGCACGGCCGTCCGGTGCCGCGCTTGTCGAGTCTGCGCGAGAAGATCGAGCAGTTCGGCAATGCGGGGATCGAGCGCGTGCTGCTGCTGCGCTTCAACGCGACCCTAGCAGCGATGACGGCGCAGGAATTCGTCGAGCGCGTGCTGGTTGAGCGCCTGAATGCGCGCGAAGTCTGGGTAGGCGAGGGTTTCCGTTTCGGCCACGCGCGCGGCGGCGATCTGGCCCTGCTCGAACGGCTGGGGCGCGAACATGGTTTCAGCGCGAATGCGCTCACGCCAGTCGTGCTCGAAGGCGAGCGCATCAGTAGTTCGGCGATTCGCGACGCGCTGGCCGGCGGCAGTTTCGATCTGGCCGCGCGCTGGCTCGGACGCCCGTTCTCGATCGGCGGGCATGTGGTGCGTGGTCAGCAGCTCGGGCGCAAGCTCGGCTATCCGACCGCAAACGTGCGTCTGGGCCGGCGCATCTCGCCGGTGTTCGGCATCTTCGCCGTGCAGGTTTTTGGCGTCGGGGATGTGGCGCGACCGGGCGTTGCGAGCCTCGGCGTGCGTCCGACCGTGAACGGCAAGGAGCCGCTGCTCGAAGCGCATCTGTTCGACTTCGACGGCGATCTCTACGGCAAGCGTATACAAGTGGAATTTGTGGAAAAACTGCGCGACGAGGAGAAATTCTCCGACCTCGACGCGATGGTGAAACAGATAGACCGGGATGCCGCGCAGGCGCGGAAGATTCTGGGTGTCGGTCCATGAACATCGCTTGTTCGTCATTCCGGCGAAAGCCGGAATCCAGTGTCTTTGTTCTTCGCGGCGCTTCAGAAAAAGCAACGCCGCTGGATGACCAGCTTCGCTGTTGAAAGCCCGGCTTTCGCCGGAATGACGGTAGTGTATTTTTCTCCTGAGTCTTTGTTCCCTATTTTCTCGGCAATTAAATGTCCATCGACTACAAAAACACGATCAACCTGCCGCAGACCACATTCGCGATGAAGGCCGATCTGGCCAAGCGCGAGCCGGCGATGCTTGCCGAGTGGGAAAAATCCGATCGCTATGGCGAGATCCAGAAGCACACGGCGAATCGCGAGCATGCCTTCATCCTGCACGACGGTCCGCCGTATGCGAACGGTGCGATCCATCTCGGCCACGCGGTCAACAAGATTCTCAAAGACATCGTGGTCAAGTCGAAGCTGATGGCCGGTTTGCGCTCGCCCTATGTGCCGGGCTGGGACTGCCACGGCCTGCCGATCGAAGTTGCGGTCGAGAAAAAAGTCGGCAAGGTCGGCGTCAAGGTCGATGCGGCCGAGTTCCGCAAGTTGTGCCGCGAGTACGCGGCCAAGCAGATCGATCTGCAGCGCGCCGACTTCAAACGCCTCGGTGTGCTCGGCGAATGGGAAAATCCCTATCGCACGATGGATTTCAAGTACGAAGCGGACACGATCCGCGCGCTGTCGAAGGTCGTCGCCAACGGTCATCTGCTGCGCGGCGACAAGCCAGTCTACTGGTGCTTCGATTGCGGTTCGGCACTGGCCGAGGCCGAGATCGAATACCAGGACAAGACCTCGTCGGCGATCGACGTCGCCTACGATGCGCTCGATCCCAAGGCGCTCGCGGCGAAGTTCGGCGTCGGCATCAACGACGGCGACATCGTCGCCGTGCCGATCTGGACGACGACGCCGTGGTCGCTGCCGGGCAGCGTCGCGGTGACGCTTGGGCCGGATATCGACTACGCGCTGATCGAAGGACCACAACGCGCGGGCAAGCGCGTGCTGCTGGTCGTCGCCGTGCCGCTGCTGGAAAAAGCGGCAAAACGCTACAATGTGGAAAATGCAACACCGCTAGGGCACATCAAAGGCGCCGGCCTCGAATCCCTTCCCCCGCGTGCGGGGGAAGGTGCCGAAGGCGGAAGGGGGCGCTCTCGCGATGCTGAACCCTCACCCCAACCCCTCTCCCAAGGGGAGAGGAGCTCAAGCATGCTTCGACATCCATTTTACGATCGCGAAATCCCCATCATTTGTGGCGACCATGTCACCACCGACGATGGCACTGGCGCCGTGCACACCGCGCCAAGCCACGGCATGGAAGACTTTACCGTCGCGCGCGAATACAACATCGACATCATCAATCCGCTCGGCCCGAACGGCGTCTACACACCGGCCACCGAGATTTTCGCCGGGCAATATATCTGGAAGGCTAACGACACCATCGCCGATCTGCTGCGCGAGCGTGGCGTGTTGCTTGCCGCGGAGAAAATCACCCACAGCTATCCGCATTGCTGGCGGCATCGCACGCCGGTGGTGTTCCGCGCGACGCCGCAGTGGTTTATCGGTATGGAGACCGCGGGCCTGCGCGCGGGTGCGCTCAAGGCGATTCGCGACGACGTGGACTGGTATCCGGCATGGGGCGAGGAACGCATCTACGGCATGATCAAGGATCGCCCGGACTGGTGCATCTCGCGCCAGCGCACCTGGGGCGTGCCGATCGCACTATTTGTACACAAATCCACCAGTGCGCCGCATCCGCGCAGCGTCGAACTCATGGAACAGGTCGCGCAGCGCATCGAAAAGGGCGGCGCCGATACCTGGTACGCGCTCGATCCGCATGAATTGCTCGGCGCGGAGGCCGACGACTACACCAAGGTCACCGACATTCTCGACGTGTGGTTCGATTCCGGCGTGACGCATTTTTGCGTGCTCGATCAGCGTGCGAACCTCGCGCGCAACCCCGGCGACAAGGTGATGTATCTCGAAGGCTCGGATCAGCATCGCGGCTGGTTCCATTCTTCGCTGCTCACCTCGGTCGCGATGCACGGCCATGCGCCGTACGACGAAGTGCTCACGCACGGCTTCACTGTCGATGCGCAAGGGCGCAAGATGTCGAAGTCGCTCGGCAACGGCATCGAACCGCAGGACGTGATGAAGACCTACGGCGCGGACATCCTGCGCCTGTGGATCGCATCGGCCGACTACCGCAACGAGATGGCGCTGTCGGATGAGATTCTGAAACGCGTTGCCGACTCGTATCGGCGCATCCGCAATACCGCGCGTTTTCTGCTCGGCAACCTCGCCGGTTTCGATCCGACCCAGCATCTGGTGCCGGTTGAAAAGAGTTTGCTGCTCGACCAATGGGCCGTGCAGCAAGCCTACGATGTGCAGCAGGCGGTGATCGCCGCCTATGCGCGCTATGATTTTCCTGAAGTCGTACAGCGCATCCAGAATTTCTGCACCAACGAACTCGGTTCGCTGTATCTGGATATCACCAAGGACCGTCTGTACACGATGCAGCCGGACAGCCACGGCCGGCGCAGCGCGCAGAGTGCGATGTACCGCATTCTCGAAGCATTGGCGCGCTGGTTGGCGCCGATTCTGTCGTTCACCGCCGAGGAAATCTGGCCGCTGGTTCCAGGCAAACGCGATGCTTCGGTGTTGTTTGAAACGTTTTACGACGGCTTGGAGGCGACCCAAGGGACGCCGCAACAGCGTCAGTTCTGGGCCGATTTGCTGGCGATCCGCGCGGCCACGGCCAAGCTGCTCGAAGGCATGCGCAATGAAGGCGCGATCGGCGCTGCGCTCGAAGCCGAAGTCGTTCTGTATGCTCCCGAATCGGTGCATGCGCGGCTGGCCCCATTCGTGAGCGAATTGCGCTTCTTCTTCATCACGTCGGAATTACGTCTGGCCGATACGACGAATGTGCCAGCGGGTGCGCAAAGTATCGAAGTGGATAACCAGAAATTGTGGAGTTCTGCACACGTCAGCGGCGAGCACAAATGCATCCGCTGCTGGCATCGCCGCCCCGACGTTGGCGTGGATCCGAACCACCCGGAAATTTGCGGGCGCTGCGTGACGAACCTGCCGGATGGCCCGGGCGAAAACCGTAGATATTTTTGAGTTTGTATTGGGATAGCCACTGCAACTGGTCGCCCCCTCTCCCGACGCGCTGCGCGTCGACCTCTCCCGCGAGGGGAGAGGTGAGAGCATTCAGCCCTCTCCCACAATGAGAGAGGTTGCTGCCTCAGCCCCTCTCCCTTGACGGGAGAGGGGTTGGGGAGAGGGTGGCAGTCCGCAGTGAGGTTATGGAAGAAGCATATGACCAGCCGGTTGCTTGAATTCGCCAAAAGCATGCGCCGCGCTCCCACGGATGCGGAGAAAGTTCTTTGGCGCGAATTGCGGGCGAAGCGTTTCACCGATTTCAAATTCAAACGCCAGCAACAGCTCGGCCCTTACATCGTCGATTTCGTCTGCTTCGAGCGCCGGCTGATCATCGAAGTCGATGGCGGACAGCACGATGGATTCGTCGATAAGGAATGAACGCGGTGGCTCGAACAACAAGGATTTCACGTGCTGCGATATTGGAACAACGACGTGCTGACGAATCGCGAGGGCGTGCTTGCTTCTTTGTTTGAGCAACTCTCCGGACTGCCCCCTCTCCCCAACCCCTCTCCCGCGAGGGGAGAGGGGCTGAAAAACATTGCGGAATTTGAAATATTCGCCTCTCCCCTTGAAGGAGAGGCCGACGCGCGCAGCGCGGCGGGAGAGGAGGCAGCGGCGCAAGCCGCCGTAAGTTCCCGTGAGTGAGGTTCGTCGCAGCGCCTTGGTATGGTTGGGTCTATCGGTCGCCGTCATCGCGCTCGATCAACTGGTCAAAGCCATCGTGATGTCGGCCTTGCAGCTACACGTACCGCATCCGGTGATTCCGGGGTTTCTCAACTGGACGCTGGCGTTCAACACCGGTGCGGCCTTCAGTTTTCTCGACAATCAGGGCGGATGGCAGCGCTGGCTGTTCAGCGCGCTGGCGCTGATCGTGAGCGCAGTATTGATCCGCTGGCTGGCGACGATTCCGCGCACTGATTGGCGCAACGCATTGCCGCTGGCGCTGGTGATCGGCGGCGCGCTCGGCAACCTGATCGATCGCTTGCGCTTCGGCCAGGTGACCGATTTTATAGATGTATACTACGGCGCATGGTCGTTTCCGGCGTTCAATATCGCGGATTCGGCAATCACGGTTGGCGCGGTGCTGCTGATATGGTTCGGCTTGTTCGGTAAAAAATCACCGGGATAGAAATGTCTGCCATCCCCGGCAGGCAACGGCTGGGCGTTGAGCGGACGCGCCGTTTCGTTCCTATCGAGTCGTTGGTGTAAAATCATCAAGGATGGATTCCGGTATCGAAATCGTCGGCGCGATCGGCAATATCCAAACCATTGCGTCAGGTGCTGGAATTCGCGAGCTTGCCAACCTCAGAAAATTGTTTGGCGATGGTAAATGGCGCAAGCTGAAAGGCGAGGCTACGGTGATGATGCCGAGTGGAAATAGGCGCCTGTGCGAAGTGCATTGGTACGAGGCGCATGGCATCGGCAAACGCAAGATTAAGATCAAACGGTTTCTGGATTGACGAGATGAAAACCAAATTTCTGCTTTGCATCAGCGACGGTGGATATCCGGAGGCCCTGGAGCCGCGCAAATTCTACGCGGTACTTGAAGACGTCGCGGCCAATGTCGAAGGCATGGTCCGAATCGTCGATGAAAGTGGCGAGGACTATCTCTACCCGATGACCTGCTTTGTTGAAGTGCCGCTCTCGGGTGCCATCGAAGGTCGCCTGCAGGCGGCTTGAAGAGGGCATATTCGCGATGTGCCCCGTAGCTTCTACCTCTCCCCTTGCGGGAGAGGT
>NZ_DATBQK010000058.1:0-3345 GCF_036560865.1 Rudaea sp. | reverse complement strand
CGGCCTGCGCGGCCGCCTCGAGTTCGGCGTCGCTCGCTTCGGGGTTGCCGATGCGCAGGTTGTCGGCGATCGAACGGTAGAACAGGCCGGGATCCTGGAACACCACGGCGATATGTTCGCGCAGTGAATTCAGGCCCACTTCGCGAATATCGATGCCGTCGATCGTGATGCGCCCTGCGCTCGGATCGTAGGCGCGATAGAGCAGGCTCAGCGCCGTGGTCTTGCCGGCGCCGGTCGGACCCACGATCGCCGCCGTGCCGCCGGCCGGGATGCGGAAACTCAGGTTTCTCAGCGCCGGATGCGAGGCGTCGTAGCCGAACGAGACGTTGTCGAACTGCACCTCGCCGCGCACATTGGCCGGTAGCGGCGGCGCACCCGGTTTTTCCTGCAGCACTGCCTTGGCGTCGAGCACGGCGAAGAAGTCGGACAACGAGGGGGTCTGGAAAAACAGGCCGGAAATGAAACCCGCGAATTGTTCGAGCTTGCCGATCTGCATCAAGGCGAAGTTGACGAAGGTGACGATGCCGCCGACGGTCACTTCGCCCTTCGCGTTGAGTTCCGCGCCGAGGGTAAAAATCGCCACGATGGTGAGCGTCGACGCCGCCCGGTTGGCAACCGCCAGCCATGCCCAGCCGCGCAGCACCGGATACTGTGCCGCAAGCACGCGCTTCATCATGTCGCGGATCGCCTTCACCTCGGTCGACAGCCGGTTGTAGCTCTGCACCACGAGCACGTTGCCGAACACGTCGCCGGCACGCTCGGATATCTCGTGGTGCAGTTCCTCGACCTCGCCCTGCGCCTTGTGCGTGCGTTGCATGGCAATCGTGTTGAAGATCGCGAAGCTGGTCATCAGGCCGATCATCAGCAGACCGAGCTTCCAGTTCGTGCGCAGCGTCCACGGCACCATGATGATGATCGACAGCAGCGTCGCCAGGTGTTCGCGGAAAAAACCCAGCCACAGATTGAACAGGTTGCTGCTGCCGTTGTGCATGATGCGCAGCAGGCGGCCGGTATGGTGTTGGCCGTGAAAAGCCAGCGGCAAGGCGACAGAGTGCTCGAAGAATTGCGCGATTACCGCGAGCCGGCGCCGGTGCGCGAGGCGGTCCGCGAACAGCGACACCCAGACGCTGGCGACCACCCCGCCGAGGCCGACACAGGCCCAGAGCATGATGTAGTGCCAGGCCTCTTTGTGGCCGTTCGCGGCAAGTGCGTCGACCACCTTGCCGAACAGCACCGGTTCAAGGAAAAACACGCCGGACAGGGCAAGATTGGCCAACGCGAGCGTGATCGCCAGCCATTTTTCGGGCGCAAGCAAGGCGAGCACGCGCAGGTAGACTTGCAAGATGGACATCGTGTCTCTCGGAACCGGACTTGCGCCAATTCTAGCAAGCCGCGTGCGGGCGACGCGCCAAGGCGAAAGCGACGTATTCGTTGCACAGCGTACCCGCTATCATTGCAGCCTGCCGTCGCGGGAGTCTCGGGAAGGGAGCATGCCGAAGTCGTTGCTAATCGATCGCAGCGGATCCATCGCGCGCATCACGCTGAATCGTCCCAAGGTGCACAACGCCTTCGACGAAGCGCTGATCGCAGATCTGACTGCCGCCCTGCTCGACGCCGAACGCGACCCGCAGGTGCGCGTTGTTGTGCTCAGCGGCACCGGCACGTCGTTCTCGGCTGGCGCGGATCTCAACTGGATGAGCAGCATGGCGCAGGCCTCCGAAGAGGAGAACCGCCGCGACTCGGAGCGCCTGGCGCTGCTGATGCGCACGCTGAATTTTCTCGCCAAGCCGACTGTCGCGCGCGTCAATGGCCCGGCCTATGGCGGCGGCGTCGGATTGATTGCCTGCTGCGACATCGCCATCGCTGCGGACAGCGCCAAGTTCGGCCTGACCGAAGTCAAGCTCGGCCTCGTCCCGGCGGTGATCTCGCCCTACGTCATCGCCGCGATCGGCGCGCGCGCCGCGCGGCGGCTGTTCGTCACCGGCGAGATTTTCGATGCACCCGAGGCCGCCTGGCTCAACCTCGTGCATGAAGTCGTCGCCGCGGATCAGCTGGACACGGCCGTGGATCGCGTGCTCGACTGGCTGGCAAGGGGCGGTCCGCAGGCGCAGATTGAAGCCAAGCAACTGGCCCTGCGCATGAGTGGCGCCTCGCGCCAGCACGCCAAGAGCATCGATATGGATAACGCCGCCCTGATCGCGCGTCTGCGCGTTGCGGCGGAAGGCCAGGAGGGATTGAATGCGTTTCTCAACAAACGCGCGCCGCAGTGGCTCGCTGCGGCGCCGATCGCAAAGGAGTAGACCATGTCCAATCCAATGAAAATCGACCATATCGGCTTTACCGTGTCCGACATCGAGCGCAGCAAGGCGTTCTACCGCCGCGCGCTGGCGCCGCTCGACATCGGCCTGGTCATGGAAGTGACCGAGGAAATGACCGGCAGTCACGCGCATGCGGGTTTCGGCAGCGAGGGCAGGCCCTATTTCTGGCTCGGCAACGGAGCCGGCGTGTTGCGCGGCAAGCTGCACGTCGCGTTCAATGCGCCGAACCGCGCCGCCGTCGATGCGTTTTACCGGGCCGCACTCGCCGCGGGCGGCGTCGACAACGGCGCGCCGGGCCTGCGCCCGCACTATCACGCGAACTACTACGGCGCCTTCGTGCTCGACCCCGATGGCCACAACATCGAAGCGGTTTGCCAGTTGCCGGAAAATTGATCGCCCTGAAGCCCCGGGAGGGCTAGAGCATGTTCACGCGTATCCTGGTCGCCAATCGCGGCGAGATCGCCTGCCGCGTCATGCGCACGTGCCGACGTCTGGGCATCCAGACGGTTGCCGTGTATTCGCAGGCCGACGCCGCGGCCCAGCATGTGCGCATGGCGGATTTCGCCTATCCGATCGGCGGCCCGCGACCGGCGGATTCGTACCTGCGCGGCGAGGCGATCATCGAGGTCGCCCGACAGAGCGGTGCGCAGGCGATTCATCCCGGTTACGGATTCCTGTCTGAAAACGCCGACTTCGCCGAAGCGGCGGAACGTGCGGGCATCGTGTTCATCGGCCCGTCCGCGGCGTCGATGCGCAAGATGGGTTCCAAGGCCGGCGCCAAGGACCTGATGGCCAGCCACGGCGTGCCCGTGGTTCCCGGCTATACCGGCGAGGATCAGGACCCTGCCCTGCTCGCACGCGAGGCGGCGCGCGTCGGTTTTCCGCTGATGATCAAGGCCGCGTATGGCGGCGGCGGCAAGGGCATGCGCATCGTGCGCAAGGCGGAGGAATTTTCCGCCGCGCTCGAATCCTGCCAGCGCGAAGCGAAGAATGCGTTCGGCCGCGACCGCGTACTGCTCGAACGCTA
>NZ_DATBQK010000057.1:0-19474 GCF_036560865.1 Rudaea sp. | reverse complement strand
GGGATTGATGAAGAACGGCGCATAGAAGCGCGCCGCAGCCTGGCTGTAGTAGCGCAGCGCCGGAATGACGCGCCAGCCATCGTCGAAACCCTGATACCACGAGGCTTCGAGCGTATGCGAATGCAGACCCCAGCTGTCCTGCGCATAGCGATAGTCCAGATGCAGCGATGCGTCGATCTGCGCGAACGAACGCCGGTAGCGCACCAGGCCTGCGGCTTCCAGGCGCTGGTCGGGGCGCCGCTCCGGCCCGGCGCTGCCTGCGTAATCGAACAACTTGTACGGGTCGGACAGATAGCCGTTTTGCAGATTGAGCTGGATGCCGGCCTGCAACACCTCGGAGCGGTTGAGCACCCAGGCCAGACTGCCGAATGCCGACGAGGTGTTCTTGATCGCGTAGGGAATACGGTTGTAGAGCTGCGCATCGGTCGGCTGGACCTCGTCGTGTGAAAAACTGCCGCCATAGCCCAGTGTGAGCGCCGGGTCGAGTGCCTGACTGCGTTCGACGCCGACCGCGGTCGCGCGATAGTCGCGTTCAACCGAGTACGAGGCGCTATATGTTGTGTTCGTACTCGTGCCGGGGCTCTGGGTCAGGGCAACATTCAGCGCGCTGCGATGATCGCGGATCGTCGCGCCGCTCAGCACCTGCACGATGCGGTGGTCTGGGGTCGGCACCACGTACCACGGCGACGAACCGCTCATCACTTCGTGCGTGGCGGCGAGCTTGAGGCCGTAGCTGCCGCCGGCCAGCTTGGTATCCAGATCGAGCTGTTGCGAGAGCACGCGATAGCGCTGGCCGTCGCCGAATACGCTTGCTGGCGCCAGCGCATCCTCGTCGTATTCGGAAAAACGATAACTCGCATGCGTGTCGGCATCGTCGGTGGCCGCGGCCTTGGCATGCGAAGTCGGCAACAAGGCTGCGGCGGCAGCGAGCAGGGCGGAAAGCGAGGGGGATAGGCGTGGAGTCATATTGTTTTAGCTGGATCCCGGCTCAACGCACATCCTTGTACTGGCCGGGATGAGTTCACCTGAACTCAATTGCAGCCGCAGCCGCCGCCAGCGGCGCCCACACTGCCGTTGGAGCCTTCCTTGCTGAAATACGTGTGCTGTCGCATAGCCGCGTGCACGGGATCGGGATCCCAGCGCATATCCCAACGCGCGAGGCGTGCGCGCTGCCAGGGTTCGACTTTCGTCGTCGCACAGCCGGCGAGGACGCCGAGCACGATCAGGGCGAGGATCAGGCGCAGCGACTCACGGCACATGCGTCGGCTCTTTGGCGAGTTTGCCGATCTCGGTGCGCAGGATGTCGACGTCGCGCGGATTGAAACTTTGATTGCGCAGGCGCACGACGCCGTTGCGATCGATGAGATAGGAAGTCGGCATGCCGACCAGGCCGAAGGCCTTGGGCACGTCGCCGACCGGGTCGAGCACGACCGGATAAGTCACCGGATGCGCGGCGAGGAATTTTTTCACGTCGCCGGGTTCCTCGTCGAGATTGATCGCGACGATCTCGAAGTCCGCGCGCGACAGGCCGGTATACAATTTCTCATATTGCGGCAGCGATTCGCGGCACGGCGCGCACCACGAAGCCCAGAAGTCCACGAGCACGACCTTGCCACGCACGTCGGCGAGACCGAGCGGCGCGGCGCTGCCGAATTGCGGCAGGCGGAAGTCGGGAGCCTTGGCGCCGATCTCGACGGCAAGGCTCTTGTCCGGGCTCAGCATGGTGAGCAGCGTGAAGGCCAGCAGCTCGGTGCCGCGCTGCAGAAATCGCCCCGACGCTGCCCACAGTCGCATTTGTGCCGCAAGACTCATGGGCAGGCCAATCCACCGACGCTGGTCAGGCGCGTGATTGCCAGCGTGCCGCCGGAGAAGTGGGTGGTATCGATCGGCGTCCACGTCACCGTGCCGTTATTGCAGTCGGTGAAGGTGAAGCTCAGCGTGCCCCACGGCGGGCGCGTGATCTTGGTCGAATCGAAGGCAGGTGGGAAGAACCCGCCGGTCGTTTCGGCAACGTTGAAGGTGGCAGTGTTGCCGCTGTAATTGCCGACGCCGATTAGAAAGAGGTTGTGGCCAGTGTCGTCGAACACGTACCAGAAGGCGCCGATGAGGTTGTTGGCCAGGACTTCAACATTGAAACCTTGTCCGGACTGGGTGTTGTTGTACCAAGTCCCGGTCAGCCCCGGGGTGATCGCGAACGTGGGCGGCGGCGGAGTGGCCGCATTGACCGTGATCGTTCCGACCATTCCCATGCTTTGGTGCATCTCACAGTGATAACCGAACGTGCCGGCATTGTTGAATGGGATGGTCACGGTCCAGCCGGTCGAAGGGTTTCCATTCCCGCCCGCGCCGTCGCAACCATTGGCGCAGCGGAACAAGCCTGCTGTGTCCGAAACGACATCGTGATCCGCTATATAACCGGCATAGGTGAAGGTCACCGTATCACCTGCGTTGATCGTGAGGTTCGCCGGAAAGAACCCGAGAATATCCGACGAGCCGTAGCCGTAACCCCCACTACCTACCGCACCCACGGAAACCTTGTGATTTACACCGGCCAGGGCCGGCGAAGCGGCACATAGCAGCAGGAGCCACGGCAGCACCATTCTGAATTTGTTGAACATGACCATTACCTCGTTATCCAAGTTCTTGCGGGCGTTGTTCCACTGGAACCTTCGGTGTATTCCCGAACGTCGCCAAATGGTTCATCGACCGGCTCGATTGCCGTCAGGCAAGAGATGCCAACGAAAAAAGCGCGGCTGCTTAGAACCGTCGGGCCCTGTTGGGGAATACACTACGCGGGGCACAAGAGTCGACCATGTTCCAGCGATCAACCAAACCGCCCGCCGGCGCAGCTGCCGCGCGAGGCTCGATGAATGCGGACGAGGCGGCGCTGATCGAACGCGTGGCGCGCAACGATCTGCGCGCGTTCGAAGTGCTGTACCGCAGCTACTTTCCGCGGTTGACGCGCTTTCTGGAGCGAATGACGCGGCGCCCAGAGCTGGTCGAGGAGATCCTCAACGACACGATGCTCGTCGTTGCGCAAAACGCGCACAAGTATAACAAGGGTTCGAAAGTATCGACCTGGATATTCGCGATCGCCTACCGCAAGGGACTCAAGGCGCTGCGCGACTTGAACGACCCGGTCGAGTCGGATCTGGAGCTTGACGATCTCGCCGGCGAAGATCGCCTGGAGCCCAGGGAAGAGCTGATGCAGTTGCAGTTGCGCCAGTTGTTGTCCGAGGCGGTCGACGCTCTCTCGGTCAATCATCGCGCGGTGATCGATCTGACCTATTTTCAGGGCGCAGGCTATCGGGAAATCGCGGAGATCATGGGTTGCCCGATCGAGACTGTGAAGACCCGCATGTTTCACGCACGCCGTCGCTTGAAGGCGCTGTTGCCCGAGCGGCTGGAGGACATTTTATGAGCGCACGCATTGTGAATCTGGGCTCACCGACGCATCAGAAGGTGCAGGATTTGCTGCCCTGGTTCGTCATGAAAACCCTGGACGATGCCGATCGCGAAGTCGTCGATGCGCACCTGCGCACCTGCGCAGCCTGCCAGCGCGATGTCGAATGGCATCGGCAGTTACGTGAGGCGCACAACGATCCTCTCCCCGCGCGCGACGTCGACCGCGCATTCGCCGCGTTGCGAGCGCAGCTGCCTGCGTCCGGCGTAACGCCGGCATCGACAAGCGGCGGATTGCGCGCGATCTGGCAACGCTTCGGTTTCGATCGACCCTTTGTCGGCTGGGCGTTGGCGCTGCAGTCGGTCGTCATCGTCGGTCTGGCTAGTGTGCTCGCTTTCGGTTATGGCAAGGCCGGTACGGACGAGTCGCGCCTGTTCCACGCGCTCGGCCGGCCCGCTGCGACCGTTGCGCCGGCCCGGTTGGTCGTCGTATTCGCGCCGCAAGCAACGCAGGCGGATATGCGCCGCGTATTGCTGGCAAGCGAAACGCGTATCGTCGACGGACCGACTGCAGCGGATGCGTATATTCTCGCGGTCGCACCGGCGCAGGCTGAGCACGCCGTGCAGATGCTGCGTGCAGAACAGTCAGTGTTGCTGATTCAATCGCTCGACGCGAAGGACGCGCATTGAGGCACGTGCTCGCCAGGTTGCTTGGGATGCTGCTCGTGTGTGCGGCGGGGATCGGATGCAACGTCTACGCCGCCACCAGTGCAGACGCCGCAGCGCCTGACGATCCGGCGCACCAGATTCTGGTCATGCTGCATCTGCCGGCGCAGCACTATCGCCCCGGCGCCAGCTACGGCGGCAACTACAGCGATCCACCCGGTCATGGTGCGCGCCGACGCATCGCGGAAAATCTCGCGCACGAATACGGACTGACGCTCGTCTCCGACTGGCCCATGCCGGCCATCGGCGTGGACTGCTACATCATGCGCGTGCCGGCCGCGCAGACGGTCGACGACGTCGTGCGGCGCATTTCCAAGGACCAGCGCACCGAATGGGTCCAGCCGATGAATGTGTTCCACGGATTGGCGCAGCAGCAAGGTTCGCTGTATTCCCTGCAGCCCAGCGCCAGGCTCTGGCATCTGGACGAGTTGCACAAGGTCAGCACGGGGCGCGGCGTGAGCATCGCGATCATCGACAGCGGTGTGGATACCACGCATCCGGATCTCACCGGGCGCGTAGCCGTCGAGCAGAACTTCGTCGATGCGCGCGCGCATGTCGCCGAGTCCCACGGTACGGCGGTCGCGGGTATCATTGGCGCACGTGCAGACAGTGGAGCAGGTATCGTGGGTATCGCGCCGCAAGCCGAATTGATGGCACTTCGTGCCTGCTGGGAAGAGTCCAGTGAGCAAACACTGTGCAGCAGTTTCACGCTGGCCAAAGCGCTGCAGTTTGCGATCTGGGACCAGGCGCAGGTGATCAACATGAGCCTGAGCGGACCACAGGACAAGCTGCTCGGACGTTTGCTGGATGTGGCGCTTGAGCGCGACACGACCGTTGTCGGTGCGGTGGATCCGCGCGCGCCCGATGGCGGATTTCCGGCATCGCATTCCGGTGTGCTGGCCGTTTCTGACGGGACTGGCACCGCATCGCACCTACCGGCGGGTGCAATTCTGGTAGCGCTTGGTAACGACGTGCCTGCACCGGCACCCGGCGCGAAATGGAATTTCGTTTCCGGATCGTCGTTCGCCACCGCGCAGGTCACCGGCATGGTCGCCCTGGTGCGCGAGCTTGCACCGGCCATGAGCATGCGCCAGTCGCCGGCTTGGGCGCAGTTTCCGACCGGTTCCCAGGACGGACCTGCGGGCGCCGTCGATGCCTGCAGCACGCTGCGGCGGGCAGCGCCGACACTCACTTGCGAACACGAGACAGAACGAACTTCGAGCGCGTCGCGATAAGCGGCGGACGCTGCATGCGCGGCATCCTCCTTGTCCTGCTCGGCTGCTTGCTGGCCGGCAACGCGCTGGCCCAGGTGTCGGCCGAAGTCAGTATCGCGTCCGACAATATATTCCGCGGCATCTCGCTGACCGAAAACCGGGCGGCTCCCGCGCTCGATCTCGCTTTCGACAGTTCCGCGGGATGGTTTGCCGGCGGCATGGTGTCCACGACGCAATTTTACGGGCAAACCCACGCGAGCGCGGAAGGGATTCTCGATGTCGGTTATGCGCAAGCGATGAGTTCCGGACTCACCTGGGAAGCGGGTGCGACATATTCCATTTTTTCCAATTTTACTTTCTGGAACTACAGCGAGATCTTCGTCGGTCTCTTGTCGGAAAACTGGAATGCGCGGCTTTACTATTCACCGAATTATTTCGGCAGACACGAACGCACCCTGTACGCGGAATTCAACTACTCACATGCGCTGGGCGACCGTCTGCGTCTGCTCAGCCATCTCGGCGCCCTGCAAGGCAGTTCGAAATTCGCGACGAGCAACCCGCGCACACTCGACGCAAGCCTGGGTCTCGGCGCAAAGTTGGGCAGCGTCAACATGCAGCTCAACTGGGTCACTACGAATCGCGCGAGCTCTCTGTATCCGATTGCGTTTGCTGACAGCCGGCACGAGTGGGTGTTGAGCTTGGCGTATAGCTATTGATATCCGGTCGCGTTCACCCGTTGAAATCCAACTCTGCCGCCGCGTTCTAAGTCTTCAGCGTCCAGAGCGCGGCGAAATCGAGGCGAAGTAGGGCGCTTGCCGGCAGACGAGGCGTGAGAACAGCCAGCGCCCGGCGGACGAACCGCCCAAGCGCTGGAACATCGCCAGCGAACGCGTCGTCACGCGACGCTGCGCAGCACCGGCTTCGGCTTGCGCTCGCCCGCTGCAAGCTCGGCCGGATCGAAATCGTCGACGCTGATGAATTCGAACGTTGCCGCGCGCACGCGTTCGAGCAGTTTGCGCTCCTCGCTTGTGATCGCGCCAATCTGTTCGGCTTCGCCGAGTTGTGCCGCGGCGTCGAGACTCTTGAGCGCACCGCTCTTGAGCGCCTTGAGGAATTTGCGCTCCACGGGTTCGGCCGCAATCACATCGGGCAGCAGCGCATTCATGCGGCCAACGACATTGTTCGGGCTCGGCGTGAGGAAGGCCCATTCGGCCAGACGATCGCGCGCGTCGTTCGGTGCGCACAGGATTGCCGCGACCCGATGACCCAGGCGGTCCGACGGCGGCACTTCGCGGCGACCGAACGGGAAAACGAGCAGGTACAACACCCATGCCGCGGGACGGATCGGGAAATTGCGCAGCACGCCGTCGAGCGCATTCTGCATGCGATACGCGCAGTCGTGGAACGCCCACGCGAGCAGCGGCTGATCGGCGACCGGCCGGCCCTGATCCTCGTAGCGCTTGAGCATGGCGCTGGCGATATACAGATTCGACAGCACGTCGCCGAGGCGCGCAGAGAGTTTCTCCTTGAACTTGAGCTTGCCGCCGAGCAGCAGCATCGAGGTGTCGGCGACCAGCGCCAGCGCGGCGGCGTAGCGATTCAGCTTGCGGTAGTAACGCTTTGTATACTTGTCGCCCGGTGCGCTGCCGATCTTCGCAAACGTGAATCCGAGCACGAAGCTGCGTGCTGCGTTGGAGATTGCGAACCCGACATGCGCGAACAATTCGCGATCGAACGCCCGCAGGCGCGTGGTGTAGTCGGCAATCTGCGCGGCTTGCATTTCCTTGAGCACATGCGGGTGGCAGCGGATCGCGCCCTGGCCGAAAATCATCAGGCTGCGCGTCATGATGTTGGCGCCCTCGACCGTGATCGCGATCGGCGCCGTCTGCCAACTGCGGCCGGCATAGTTGTTGGGTCCGAGCTGCACGCCCTTGCCACCGTGCACATCCATCACGTCTTTTGCCACTTCGCGGCCGAGTTCGGTCGTGTGGTATTTGGCGATCGCCGACGGCACCGCCGGCTTCTCTCCGCGATCGACCGCGGCCGCAGTCGCTTTCGACAAGGCCGTGATCGCATAGGTGTAACCGCCGATGCGCGCGAGCGCTTCCTCGATGCCCTCGAAGCGACCGATCGCCATGCCGAACTGCTTGCGCATTCTTGCGTAGGCTCCGGTTGCGATCGCGCCCATTTTCACGCCGCCGCTCGCGTTCGACGGCAGGGTGATCGCACGCCCGACCGAGAGGCATTCAACCAGCATGCGCCAGCCCTGGCCGGCCATTTCCGCGCCACCGATCAGTTGCGACAGCGGGATGAAAATATCCTTGCCGCGCAGCGGACCGTTCTGGAATGCGGCATTGAGCGGGAAATGGCGGCGGCCGATTTCCAGACCCTTGGTCTCGCGCGGAATCAGGGCCAGCGTGATGCCGATATGCTCGACGTCGCCGAGCAGGTGATCCGGGTCGTGCATCTGGAAGGCCAGACCGATCAGGCTCGCCACCGGCGCAAGCGTGATGTAGCGCTTGTCGAAGGTCAGGCGCACGCCCAGCACCTGTACGCCGTGCCAGTCGCCCTGGCAGACGACGCCGTAGTCGGGAATCGAGGTCGCGTCCGAACCGGCGAACGGGCCGGTCAGCGCGAAGCAGGGAATCTCGCGCCCGTCGGCCAGGCGTGGAAGATAGTACTCGCGCTGTTCCTTGGTGCCGTAGTGCAACAGCAGTTCGCCGGGTCCGAGCGAATTCGGCACACCCACTGTCGAGGACAGCGAGCCGGAAATGCCCATGAGTTTCTGCAGCACGGCCGACTGGCCGAGCGCGGAGAATTCGAGGCCGCCATATGCTTTTGGAATGATCATGCCGAAGAATTTTTTCTTCTTGATGAACTCCCAGATCTCCGGGGTCAGATCGGCAAGTTCATGCGTGATCTGCCATTCGTCGCTCATGCGGCACAATTCCTCGACCGGACCGTCGAGAAACGCCTGCTCCTCGACCGATAGTTCCGGCTTCGGCTGCTTGAGCAGGATCGACCAGTTCGGCTTGCCGCTGAACAGTTCGCCTTCGAAGCCGACTGTGCCGGCTTCCAGCGCGACGCGCTCGGTAGCGGATAACTGCGGGGTGATCTTCTGATAGACCACGAGCAGCGGCGCGGTGATTTTTCGGCGACGGAAGTCGTCGAAGTTGAGCGGAACCGCGATCAGGCCGAACACGATTGCAGTGGACGCCATCGCGAGCCAATGACTGCCGGCAAGCATGCCGATGACGATCAGCGCGGCGAAACCGGCGATCGTCCAGCTGCGCAGGCCGACGCGGAAGTAAGCGCAGGTCAGCGACGCGATGAGAGCAGCGAGTAAGGGGTACCAGACGTTCATGACGTGATCCTCGGGGGATGCTGGATGTGGTTCAAGGTTGGAGATGATTGGATGAAATCGAGCACGCTGCGCGTGAACGCGGCATTGCTGTCGCCGGCAACCATGTGCGTGGCTTTTTCCACACGCACATGCCGGGCATGCGGAACATGCTCGAGAAATTCGCGGATCGTGGCGGCGGACACGACATCGCTGCGTTCGCCGCTGATCAGCAGGGTCGGCACATCGATGCCGCGTGCGGCGTCGAGCAGGGCGGACTGCAGCGGTTCGCTGTCCGCAGCGACGAAATCGAGCAGCTGCGGATCCCAGTGCCAGCGCAGGCGGCCGTCGTCGCCGGTGATCAGCATCTGGCGCAGACGTTCGGGCGACTTGCGTCGGCTGCGATGCGGCAGGTACAGCGCAATCGCATCGCCGGCTTCGTCGAGATTCGCGAATCCTTGCGGATGCGCGCGCATGAAATCGAGGATGCGCGCCACACCAGCTGCTTCCCAACGCGGCGTGATATCGACGAGCACAAGGGCACGGAACGCCGCGGACTGTGCCTGCGCGGAAAGACCTAGTAGACCGCCCATCGAGGCGCCGATCAGGATCGGCCTCAGCCCCGCCGAGCTAGTGCTTACCCGTGCCAGTTGCACCAGATCGTCGGTCAGTTGTGCGTAGTCGTAGTGGCCGTCGGTGCGCCAACCGCTGTCGCCGTGACCGCGCGCGTCGGCGGTCAGGCAATGCCAGCCGGATTGGGCGAGTGTCATGGCGGTATCGTCCCAGGCATGTCGGGTCTGGCCGAACCCGTGCGCGAATACCAGCGACGGCGACGTTTCATCGCCGAAATGCTCGCAGGCCAGGCGCAGGCCATCGCTAGCGGTCAGGTATTCCACGCGCTGGAGCACGCGCGGAAGCGCTGGGTTGAGTGCTGACGCAGAAATCACCATACGCTAGAGTATGGAAGCGCGTTTTAGAGCTGTCAATACGTAAGGCGAGGGTTGATGGCTGAGATTCAAAAGCTGCAAAGCCGCGAGCTTATGATCTTCAGCCCTCAGCCCTCAGCCCTCAGCCTTCAGCCCTCAGCCCTCCTTACACTGCACCGCAGCACAACTGAGGCTTCCCGTTGCCCATCCGCACTCGCTACCATGCCCGCATGTTGCAAGCCGCCGAGAAACTCGAACGTTCGCGCCTCACTGCCGCCGACTGGGAAGCGGGCGCGCTGGATCTGATCGCCGAACAGGGCATCGCCGCGCTTGCTGTCGAGCCGCTGGCGCGCAAGCTCAATGTCACCAAGGGCAGCTTCTACTGGCATTTCGCCACGCGCGAGGCGCTGCTGACCGCGGCGCTGCGACGCTGGGAAGCGCACGTGGACGAAGCTTTGGAGCAGATCGCGGCGATTGCCGAACCGCGCGAACGCCTGTATGAGCTGTTTCGTCGCACCGGCCGCGAGGCGAAATCACATGTGATTTATTCCGCGCTGCTGCGCGCGCTCGATCATCCGAGTGTGCAGCCGGTGATGGAACGCGTCTCGCAGCGGCGCCTGGATTTCCTCAGTCTCGCCTATCGCCAGGTCGGCATGTCGCGTGGCAATGCCTTGCACCGCGCGCACCTCACCTATGCGGCCTATGTCGGATTCCTGCAACTCGCACTGCAACTGGGCATGCCGCGGCTCGATCATGCCGAGCTCGAGGCTTATGTCGAACATGTGATGTCGACCTTGATTCCGGCCTAGCTTCCCTTCTCCGATCGGGAGAAGGTGGCGCGTAGCGCCGGATGAGGGACGAGCGCCGCAACCAGGTGGTGGAATATCAATTTGCGAGCCTTCTCCCTCATCCGCCTTCGGCACCTTCTCCCGGTGGAGAAGGGAAAATAACGAAAAGTGATATTTTGCGGCCCTTGGCCACGTTGGAGCGTAATGAACAGCAAACTCGAAACGCTCAACCGTTGGGTTGAGGAGGTCGCGGCGTCGACCCAGCCTGAGCGCATCCACTGGTGCGACGGCAGCGAGGCTGAGTCCGATGCGCTGGTCGAGCTGATGCTCAAGAGCGGCGATCTGATCGAACTCAATCCGCGCACGCATCCGAACTGTTATCTGCATCGCTCGCATCCGTCCGACGTCGCGCGCGTCGAACATCTGACCTTCATCTGCACCGAAAACCGCGACGATGCCGGTCCCAACAACAATTGGATGGCGCCGGCGGACGCGCACGCGAAGATCGATGCGCTGTTTGCCGGCAGCATGCGCGGACGCACGCTGTACGTGATTCCCTACTGCATGGGGCCGATCGATTCGCCGCTGGCGCGCTGCGGTGTCGAGATCACCGACAGCCCTTATGTTGTCGCGAACATGCGCATCATGACGCGCATGGGCGCAGCCGCGCTGGCGCGCATTGAGCGTGAAGGCGAGCTGCGGGAAGGATCGTTCGTCAAAGGCCTGCATTCGATCGGCGAACTCGATCCGGCCAGGCGCTACATCATGCATTTTCCGCAGGACCTGACGATCAAATCGATCGGCTCGGGTTACGGCGGCAACGCGCTGCTCGGCAAGAAATGCCACGCGCTGCGCATCGCCTCGTGGCAGGCGCGCGGCGAAGGCTGGCTCGCCGAGCATATGCTGATCGTCGGTATACAAAATCCCAAAGGCGACATTTTCTACATTGCGGCGGCGTTTCCGTCGGCCTGTGGCAAGACCAATCTGGCCATGCTGATTCCGCCCGAGAGCTATCGCGCGGCCGGCTGGAAAATGTGGACCGTCGGCGACGATATCTGCTGGATGACGCCGGCTGCGGACGGGCGTCTATGGGCGATCAACCCGGAGGCCGGCTATTTCGGCGTCGCGCCCGGCACCAGCGAAAAGACCAACCCGAATGCGCTGGCGATGCTCAATCACGACGCGATCTTCACCAATGTCGCGCTCACCGGCGATGGCGATCCTTGGTGGGAAGGGCTGCCCGGCACGCCGGCGAAGGACTGGCAGGGGCGCGACGTCGTGCTTAACAGCAGCGGTGCTTCGAGCGGGCCGGCCGCGCATCCGAATTCGCGCTTCACCGTGTCCGCGCGCCAGTGCGCGAGCTGGTCGCCGCATGCCGAAGATGCGCACGGCGTGCCGATTTCCGCGATCGTGTTCGGCGGGCGGCGCGAGCACCTGCTGCCGCTGGTGTTCGAGGCACGCGACTGGACGCATGGCGTGCTCGCCGGCGCCGCGATGGGTTCGGAAACCACCGCTGCGGCGACCGGCGCGGTCGGCGTGCTGCGCCGCGATTCGATGGCGATGAAGCCGTTCTGCGGCTACAACTTCGCCGACTATTTCGCGCACTGGCTGACGTTCGACCAGCCCGCTGCGGCCTTGCCGAAAATCTTCCATGTCAACTGGTTCCGCAAGGGCGAGGACGGCAAGTTCCTCTGGCCCGGCTTCGGCGACAATCTGCGCGTGCTCGAATGGATCATCGGCCGTTGCAGCGGCGACGAGGGCGCCGAGGAAACACCGATCGGCAATCTGCCGCGCACGCAGGATCTGAATCTGGCCGGCCTGGATCTGCCGCACGGCAAACTAGAAGCCTTGCTGCATGTCGATATCGAAGGCTGGCTCGCCGAATACGAAAGCATCGGCGAATATCTGGCTTCGTTCGGCGCGCGCATGCCGGCCGCCCTGCTGCGCGAGCATCGGCGCATCAGCGCACTGCTGGCCGAGGCGGAATCGGAAACCCAGCCGGTCGGTACGCCCTGATCCACGCGTGTGCCAGCCGCTAAACCTTATGCCGTATTGGCGCATCCAAGCACGCAAATGGATGGCGCCACCCTCAGCATGAATGCTCCGCTGCTCGAGTCGGACTCGGCGTATGTCGACGACAGCGCGCTCGTACGCCGCAGTGCGGCCGGCGACACGCGCGCGTTCGAGCAGTTGTATCGCAGCCATGTTGGACGCGTCCACGGCGCGATTCTGCGCCTGGTCGGCATGGATCGCGCACGCGCCGAGGAGTTGACCCAGGAAGCGTTCGTGCGCGCCTGGCAGAAGTTGTCGAGCTTCCGCTATGAAAGCGCGTTCTCGACCTGGTTGTACCGGCTCGGCGTGAACACGGCCTTGATGGAATTGCGCGGCCGGCGCGAAGCGGAAAACGTCGACGACGCGACGCTGGAATATGCGGCCGGCGGTGAAGTGCCATTCTGCGCCGGCGAGCGCGGCGATCTGGAGCGCGCGGTATCCGCACTGCCGCCACGTGCGCGCGCGGTGCTGGTACTGCACGACGTTGAAGGTTGGAAGCACGAGGAAATCGCGGCGGAACTCGGCATGGCGACCGGTTCGTCGAAAGCCCAATTGCATCGCGCGCGCGGCTTGCTGCGGCGTGCGCTCGGAGGTGAGACATGAGCGAGTTTGAGTGGCGCAATCAGATGCACAAATTGAATACGCCGGAACCGCCAGCGCGCGAACTGTGGCCGGAAATTTCCGCGCGTATCGCGCAACAGCCGCGCGTTGCGCCAAGGCGCGCCATGCGCCGAGCATTCGCGGCCATCGCGGCCACGGTCATTATCGCCAGCGGCGCCGGGTTGCTGGCTTATCGCCTCGATCGCAATGCCGCGCCAACGGTTTCCGCGCCCGTCGTGGCCGTGTCGCCGATTGTCACGAGTGAAACGCCGCCGCGAACCGCGCTCGACTGGGCGGTGCCATCCGATCCCAAGCTTGCCGCCGTGGCCCAGGGCCTGGACAAGGCCAGCGCCGATCTGCAAGCCGCGCTTGAGGCGCGACCCGATGCGGTGTTTCTGGTCAGCATGATCAATCGCACCAATGCGCAGCGCATGCGCTTGTTGCGTCAGTCCGCGATCTCGGGCTGAAACCACAGGAGGATTTTATGCAAGAGTCACAAGCCCACTTTGCCGCATCGCGCTGCCTGCTCGCCTGCGCGCTGCTCGCGGCGCTGCAGCTCGGATTCGCTGCGGACGCGCCGCCGGCCGCGGAAACGATCTCGGCCGATGGCAACGCGGCGAAGACGCTGGATCGCAGCTACAGCTTCGCCGGCGACGGCACGATAGAAGTCAGCAATGTGCGCGGCAGCGTCACGGTGACCGGCGGCAATCAGGATCGGGTGACGCTCACCGGTAGTCTCGGGGCCGGTTCCAAATTGACCATCGAAGGCAGTGCCAGGCATCTGGATCTGCATGTCGAATCGGCCAGCAGCGGCGGCTTTTTCGGCGGTCACGGGCCGGGCAGCGACAGCACGTTGGTATTGATCGTGCCACATGCTTCCGCGGTCAAGCTCGATCTGGTCAGTGCCGACGGCAAGGTCAGCGGCGTCGACGGCAAATCGCTGGAGGTCGACTGCGTCAGCGGCAAGCTGGTATTGAGCAGCGCCGCCACGAGCGTCGACGTGGACAGTGTGAGCGGCGATGTTTCGTTCGAAGCGGCACGCACCGGCGCCACCGAACACGTGCATTTGCAGACGGTGAGCGGCAACATCGATGCGAAAGGCGTCGGTGGGCGCGTGAAACTGGAAACCGTGTCGGGACGTATCGGTTTCGCCTCGCCTGAAGTCAGCGAGTTCAATGCCGAGTCGGTATCGGGCGCGATCGAAGCAACGACTGGCCTCGCCAAGAGCGGGCGCATGCATGTGGAAACGCTGAGCGGCAGCCTGCGCGCGCATCTGCCGGCGAACCTGTCCGCGCGCATCCACGGGCAAACATTCAGCGGCAGCCTGCGCAGCGATTTCGGTACCGTGTCGAAAGCTGAATTCGGTCCGGGCAGCGATCTCGACGTTCGCGTCGGCGATGGCGATGCGCGCATCGAGGCGCAGTCGTTCAGTGGGAACGTCGAGTTGCGCAAGCAGTAATCCGCACCTGACAAAATCTACTACGCTCGATAATTTGCGCGCCGGCGGTGCTCGGAATCCTCATTTACTGACAAGTAAACTCCGGTTCCTGCGCTCCGGCGACACGCAAATTCCCATCGCTCGCTACGATTTTGTCAGGTGCTCCACGCTGCTCCGATCCGGGAAAAGCGCGACGAGTTCCGGCAAATAATCGGCATAGCGACGCCAGCGCTCGACCGCGTGCGTGTAGACCGGCTGGCGTACTTGCCACACGCTGGCGGTGGTTATGGCAGCCTGCTCCAAGCCTGAATCTGGCCGAGGATTGCTGGCGGCAATGCCAAGAAATTCCGCGAGCTGCCGCCGTTGTTCTTCCGGCTGTGCGACAAAGGTTTCGTAGTCGAGATCGAAAATTTCGATGGCCAGCGTACGGCGCCAGTGGGCGATCAGCGCCTTGCAGCTTTTTTCCACTTCGGCAATAGCCGGGAAATCATAGGTGAAGCCCAGATCCGCGTGGGCAAAATGCTGCATCCACAGCGATAGCGCCGTGTCGCGCGGAGCGCGCCGGCAATGAATGAACTTCGCGTTCGGGAACAGCGCCGCGATGAAATCGAGATAGCGGAAATTGAGCGGATTCTTGTCGATATAGAAACGTGCTGGCGTGTCGTCGCGGCGCAGCTGCTTGCGGATGAAAGTTGCGATTCCGGCCAGTGCTGCCGGGTCGCGAAGCTTGTCCTGTCCCGCCAGATGCGCATGCAGCGTTGAAATCCAGTCGAGCTCGCCGCGATCGCGCACGCCGACCTCGCGTGCCAGCGTGCTGGCGACCAGCGTCGTACCGGTGCGTGGCAGGCCGACAATGAACACCGGCACGAAATTCCCGTTGGCAGGCAGTGCCGGCAAGCGCGGGGCTTGCAGACGCGATTCGATCGAACGCCGCCAGTCGTCGCTGCGCCAGTCCGTCGTCGCGCGCTCGCGCGCGTTGGCCTCGCGCAACACCAGCGCGGCATTCGCGTAGTCGCCGACATCGTCGAGCGCCTTGCCCAGGGCGAAGCCGGCGCACGTGCGCGCCTCCGCTTCCAGCGTCGGGCTCGACCAGCCGGAGCGAAAGCGTTCGATGTCGGCATCGGCCCGGTCCACATAGCGCCGGCAATAGGCTATGCGCAGCCACGCGGCGCTTTGCATCGGATCGTGATCGAGCGTCGAGCGTAGCGTGGCGGCGGCCTCATCGAAATGACCCAGGGCGAGCTCGACGTCACCCACGCGCGACTCGATGCGCGCATCCAGCGGCCAGCGGCATCGCGCCTCGCGGACGATCGGCAGGGCCTGGGTAAATGCGGCACATTCGACCAGGAAACCGATTGCGCCGAGGGCGCCTTCCGCATCGAACTGCGCATTGTTCCACAAGGTAGTGACGACGTCCGCGGCCGCCCGCAAGCGCCCCTCATCGCGCAGCATGATCGCCAGCGAGTAGCTCGCATCGCGATGCGCAGGCTGGCGGCGCAGCACGCCACGCAGTTCGCGCTCGGCCTCGTCGATGGCACCGCACATGCGCAGTGCATTGCCGCGCCAGTAATGCAGATCGAGCGCGCCGGGAAAACGCGCGAGCGCGATGTCGAGCAACGGTCCCGCAGTCGGCGCATGCCCTGCGCGCACCAGCAGGGCAGCAAGTTGGCAGCAGGTATCGACATCGGGCGCAAGCGCATCGACGTGGGCGCGCAGGGCCACGTTTGCCGCAGCGGTACCGCGCCGTTGCGCATCGGCGACGAATTCGGCGACCAGGGTCTGTGGATCAATGGCGGGCATGCGTGACGAAATCCCTCTCAGTAGCCGGCGGGCAGATAGCGCAAGCGCTGCATCTGTTCGCGATGGTCGGCGATGATGCGATTCACCTGCGCGCGCGTGAGCGCCTCGCGCCACTGATTGCTGCGTCCGGCGCGGAAGAAATGTTTGCCCTTGATCGGCACTTCGACAAAGCCGTCGCGCTTTTCCATGCCTGCCAGCGACTGGAAATCCGCATGCCCGATCGCGCGCTCAACGCGACCGCGGTCGGCATCCAGTCCGACCAGCCGCGCCACCTTGCCGAATCCTTTCGCCGGTTTTTCCAGCAGATCCTCATAGCGCAGGATCAAAACGCGCGGACCCTGCATCGCAGTCCAGCTCTGCACATGCTGCGACCACGAACCGAGGAATTCGGACGTGAACAGTTCGCTGTTGCCGGTGGCTGCGCGTGCATCGCCGAGATAGTCGATTGCCGCATCGATGCCGATCGTGAAGTGATGCGACATGCTGACCGCCACATCGAGTGGATTGCGCACGATGCAGATTGCGCCCGCTGTAACGTGAGGCGTATGCAGCGCTACGCCATCGAGTGTACCGGCCATGCTGTGGGTTTTCACGAACACGGTTTTTGGCGCGGCCGCGGCGATCGCCGCGTGCACTTGCGGGCGCAGTGCACACAATTGATCAAAATCCAGTTCTATACTCGGGCGCCCGGCCATCTTCGAATACAGTTCCGGGTCCGCCTCCAGCGCGCCGTATTTCGGCAAATCCGCGAGCGCCACGGGCGCCGGTCGGTTCGCGACCAGGTTGGCGAGAAACGCGCGCAACCAGGTGTTGCCGGATTTCGGATACGAAGCGAGCCAGACGATGTTTCCCATGATTCGCGCGCTCAAACCTGGTTGGTCGGCAAAGGCGTCATGGCGTAACGGTCTTGATCGTCCAATGCATTCGCCAATGCAAAACCCATCGCATCGAGACTGGACACGCCGCGCCGCGCAGTCAGCGACAGGCCATCGAGGCATGGATTGAGCGGTGACGCGGAGGAGTCGTTCATGCGATTCCAGAAGCGTCCGCGGGCAACCGAATCAAGTCATGCATGTCGCGTATCCTGAACTAGCGCGTCGCAAATTGTTCGGCGCGTGCAATCGTGTCGGCGAGCGCAGGCAGGACCGCATCGATATCCGCGGCGTGGCGCCGCCATTTGTCGGGATCCGGGTCCGACAGCGTGTAGCGCGACAAGGGCAGATGCGCTACGAGCGGCTTGTCCCAGACAAACCCGAGCGCGTTGCATAGACGCGCAATTTGCGCGGACGGATCTGCGATCAGCGTATCGTACCGTGCGACATGCACGCGGTTCGCCGGCAGCATGGCGAGGTCGTCGAGCAGTGTGCGGGTCGTGGCCTGCCATTGCGCAGCGACAACGTCGTGCAGGGGCCTGCCGTCAAGTTCGCGCCAGCCGGGCGTGAGCAGCAGCGACCATGGCAATCCGGTCCACCCGGGCAATTTCGGATAGGTGGAGAAACGCCCCGAATTCCACGCCTCGATCATGCTTGCGAGCACCTGGCGGACGTCGCGGTAAAGGTATACAAAATGCGCCTCCGGGAAAATCTGCGCAAGAAACGGCACGCGCAGAGCATTCTTCGGGGTCTTCTCGAGCATGCGCAGCGGACCAGCCGGCGCGGGTCGCTGCGCACGGTCGCGCAGCGCAGCGCGGAAGGCCGCGCGCAGCGCGATCGTCACATTCGGCGTCGCCGCGTCCGCATCGAGGCGGTTCGACGCATAGCCGCGCGCGGCTGGATGCAGTTCTGGAATCGATTCGATCAGTACATGGCTCTCGTCGCCGATCGTGTACGCATTCGCGGCCTGCGCGAGCGTCTCGAACAACAGGGTCGAGCCCGAGCGCGGAGCCGACAGAACAAACACCGGTCGTTCGAAAGAGGGGTCGGCCCCGGCGCGCGAGCGGATATAGCGAAGCTCGGCCGACGCCTCCACGCTCTCGACCGCCTGTTCGGCGAGCGCGAGCGGCCGGTCGGCCAGCGCCATGCGGATCACCATGCTGTTCAATACGCGGTTCAAGTTGACGCCGTTGCGCAAAAGTATACCCAGCGCGTATTCGCGCAACTCGTCGCTGAAGGTGTCGAGCGTGCGCCGGTACTCGGGCCAGCCAGCCTGCGCTTCCCCGTATTGCGCCCAGAGCGCCTGCCAGCGTCCGAGAAAGCGCATCGCCGCCGCGTGCGCGGCGTCGAGCTGCGGCTGCGGCGCGGCCTCCGCGAACAGGAAACTCACGTGCGCTCGCGCTTCCCATGGCGTCATCACGATCGGCGAATTGACCGATTCGTACTGCAGCGCATCGGTGCGATTCTCCCGGCCCGGCTGTGGGTGGAGCATGCTCTGCGCCCAGCCCGCGGGCGTCTTGTGGCCATGCGCGCGGCCCGCGTTTGCGATCTGCCAGAACGCCTCGCTGCCGACCGTGTCGGCGACGAGATGAACGCGCATGTCGTCGTGCGCATTGATCACCCGATGCTCGCGCCATGTGTCGAAAATCCAGCACTCGCCCGGCGCCATGTTCACTTCGCCCTCGCCGCAGATGAAACGCACGCCGGGCTGGGTGCGGATTGGAATGTGCACGCGCACGCGTTCGTGCCAGTAGTAATTGATGTCGACATGCGGCTCGACTTCCGCCTGTCCCGACAGACGCATGAGTCGTGTGCGGCCCCACACCGCGCCGAGGCTCGCGAGCGCTTCCACGATATACGGGCAACGCGCGAGATACGATGTGGCGCGCATCGGCCCGACGAAACCGTCGTTGTTCGCATCGCCATCGACCGCAATCAACGGCAGCGCCGTATTGCCCGGATAACCGAGCGGATGCGGTCGCCAGTCGCTTTCGTCAAATTGTGCGATTTCCTGTGCGAGCCGCGCTGCGTCGAATTGCAGCGGCAGCTGCACGAAAGGGACTTGAAGCTTCATGGGCCGAGCGATTTGCCTTTGTCAATCACATCAACCCCACGTGCAAGGGGGCAATAAATCGTCACGTCGCGAATTGTGGCACGGATACGCGGCGGGCCCGGCGATATTTCCCATCGTGACCTGGTCAAACCGGATGCGCGGAGAACGGCGGCATGTCCAGCGCCATGCGCAGAGGATCCAGCAGGCTGCCGTAACGCGGCGCGCGTGCGGTGTCGCGGCGCAAGGGCTCGCGCACCTGCATC